>JAZNOH010000217.1:0-3036 GCA_045580715.1 Clostridia bacterium | reverse complement strand
GGCGTACGCTATTGTTAAAAGCGTACTCTCTGACTTATCAGAACTTCGTGAAAGTAATGAGTATTGGTATAGCAACCTTCGTCAGAGTTTGTGCGTTTTTGGTGCGTGGCTCTGTATAGGGTCACGCATTTTTTAATATGGGGGTATTCAAATGAGAAAACGAATATTAAGTTTAGTTCTTATATTATCTATTTTATCGAGTTTAATTGTATCTTTGCCAATTACAGTAAGTGCAGTCGTAAATATCCAAATCGGTGAATATGTACAGATGGGTACCTATTACGGTCAGCCTATCTTATGGCGATGCGTGGATATTGATGAAAACGGACCTTTGATGCTTTCAGATAAGATTATCTGTATAAAGCCCTTTGATGCAAGTGGGACAAATATCTCAGGCTCTCATGGCAGAGGCTATCACTATAATGGTACACAAGGATATTACAGACAAAAAAATGGCTCTAACTACTGGGCAGATTCCAATATGCGCTGTTGGCTTAATTCCACTGCAACTGCCGGAAATGTGATATGGGCTTGCGGTAATCCTCCTGATGAAAGCCATGTGTTGAGTGGTTATAACGAATACGATGATGAAGCCGGGTTTTTAACCAACTTTACTCAAAGTGAGCGAAGTGCTATGAAAACCGTTACTCAAAAATCTCTTTTAGACGGCTATGATTATTCCTCTGGCTCAACAAATACAGCAAATTCAAATTATCACAGATTTAATAGTTTCATAGATAGTGTAGTTCAGAATTATAATACTGCTTTTTCAGAGCAGGTAACTGATACAATGTTCCTTTTGGATGTTAAGCAGGTGAATGAGGTATATAATAACAGAAGTATTTTAGGCTCGGACTATTATATCGGAGAACCTACGGCAGAGTGTGTTGTAAATTCTGAATATAAAGATTCATACATGTCAACCGAAACAAGATGGTTTTATTGGCTTCGTTCCCCGAGCGCCGACTACAACACCACCGGCGGCAGCAACTACGTGCGTGGCGTCCATTCGAACGGCAATGTCACCTTCTTTAATGCGTGCGGCAGTTACTTCGGTGTTCGCCCCGCTTTCTATCTTAATCTCTCATCTGCGAGTGTCATAGCGGGTTTGGGAACAGAAAATGTTCCTTATGTTGTAAAGGGAAAAGTTGTAAATAATTACAGCAACCCATCTAACAGTACAAGTTCTAATGCTCCTGTTATTAAATCTGCCCAATTAAAATATCTTGGTAAAACCTATGATATTATCAATCAATCTGTTAATATAGGTAAAGGCTCAATTGCTTGGGCGGATATAACTATTGATATTGAGTGGAATGGTACTCCTAATGATAAACAGAAAGTATATCTTACACAGGGTGCTAGTACAGATGAAAAGAATAATATATTTGATGAATATAATGCATTAAATAATACTGCTTCTGCAGTTCCGATTGGCACTTTGTTTGAAGCAAATAAACCAATTTATATTATCGCAATCGATAAATCTAATCCCCAAATAAAATCTTCTTCAATTGTAACCAAGTTAAATATTATAGACTTGACAACAGATGAAGTGTATCAAGAAAGCTCGACAGGTGATTTTAATTTCAAATTAGGTAAGGATACTGAAATACAATTGCCCGATGATGTTCCTATTATTGGTGGTATGAAATTAAGTTGG
Source organism: Clostridia bacterium (assembly GCA_045580715.1). Taxonomy (GTDB): domain Bacteria; phylum Bacillota; class Clostridia; order UBA1381; family UBA1381; genus RGIG1988. The sequence continues at coordinate 1,373 of JAZNOH010000217.1, read as the reverse complement.
AAAATGAGTCCGATTCCGATAACTGTAGCATATAAATCTGCTGATACTATGTCTGTTGCAATAGGATGTAATGTTGTAACAGAAAACAAAGATGGAATCAAAAAGTTTAAAGACTTTGATTTTGATAAATACAAAAAATCAATTATTAATGCAGGTAAGAAGCAAGACAGAACATTAAAACAGCTTCGCCATGATTTCAGACTATCGAACGATATCAAGGTTAGTATGTTTGATGATAAAATTTTAAGTGGTGGCTCTGGTGATGTTGATAGTGGCGTTGATGTATTAGGGTATGCAGAAGTTAAGCGTGGAAAAGATGGAAAATGGAAGTTTGATGAAGTTACAGGGTACATAAAAGTAGATGTATCTGTTTCATACACATACAATGGTCAGGTGTTTGTTTGGGTAATTCCTTGTTATTATGAAATAGGAGGAGAATTATCAGCAGGGTTTGAAGCGGATATAGAAAGTTTAGATAAGGCTTCCTACGCCCCACAACTCACAGCATATTTAAATGCTGCACTTGGTATAAATTTGGGTGCAGGTGTCGGTATATCAAAGGTTGCAACTTTTGGTGCAACTGGTTCAGGAACTCTTAACTTGAAAAAAGGTTTGAGTGATGTATTAGAAGATTACATTCGTATATGGCTTGAAGCGGATGCTGGGTATAAGTTGGTTGTCTTTGGCAAAACTATAGTATCTGATAACTTATGGGAACTGCCTGCAGATAATGGTATAATTTATTCAACAGACCCAGAAGACGAGGGCAAGACATGGATTAAGAGTGAGCCTATTGCTTTAATGTCTTTGGAAGAGGCATATAACACATATAATGTCAATGTAATATACGAAAATGAAAGTCGTGAATACTTGTCCAATCCAACAGAATGGTATGGTGATATGCCACCTATATCCCTTTTTGCTGCTGACTATACAAATAAGAATTTAACTATTCTTGCTGATAGTGTATATCCAGAGGCACAACCTCAAATATTCTCGATTAATGGTAAAAAGATATTGATATTTACTACAGATAATGATAATAGAACATCAGAGAATAAACAAATGCTTGTATATTCAATATATAATGATGAGGATGGAACTTGGTCAAAATCTGTCCCTGTATATGATGATGGTACTGCTGACTTCTATCCATCTGTATCTGGTGAATATCTTGTATGGCAGAATCAGAAGTCTGTTATGGGCGATGGGTTATCTCTTGCCGAGATTGGTAAGCAGGGCGAAATCGTAATTGCTAAATGGAATGGTAATGGGTTTGATGCTCCTGTTTCTTTAACAGATAACGATGCTCTAGATACATTGCCTAAGGTTAGTGTAAATAATAATGAAATAAGTGTTGTATGGCTTAAAAA
>JAZNOH010000216.1:0-9336 GCA_045580715.1 Clostridia bacterium | reverse complement strand
TCAGAATCAAACTCTTTAACTGTTTTGTCTAATAATTCCAACGCATATTCCTCAATATACTGTGATGTGTTTTCTTCAAACTCAGAAAGTTCATTTTCTATTATATAGTCAGTCGGAACAGACACGAAATTTCCTAAAAGTGCAAGCTTAATTCTTATTTTAGGAATTCCATCTTCTATGTTTATATCTATTTTTGGCCTTTTTTGTTGTTCAATTCTTATCGTAGCAGGGTTGTCTGGTGTTTGAGGGACATATAAGACAGAATATCCGTTTGTAAATCTTCCTAATAATATATTAAGCATTTCGCTCTCAATCCCTGATAGCACCCCTATCATTTTATCCTCTTTAAAAACCGCACATCCCAACACTTCGCTCTCATTTTGCTTTTCAATATCCAGTTTTCCTGCAACATATTCTTTCATATGATATTCAAAGCCTTTTTCATTTATTGGAATGTTATTATTTTCTTCTGACGACGGTTGAGGGGATTGGGTTTGGTTTTCTCCTCCTGAGCTTTGACCTTTCTGCGATGAGCCTCCCCCGGAAGATGCGCCACCTGAGGAACTTTCAGAGGATGAACTTCCACCTGATGAGCCTTTTCCAACTCCGACATATGGCAAGGTGCATTGCTGGGTATCAGCTTTTAGATTTTCAAAAACACTTCCAGAATCGTTCTTTGGGATATATGATGAATTGGGACTTTCAAAAATCAGCCTGTAATATTTGACAGGATTGATTTCAATAACAGGCTTTACCGACTCAAGATATTTCCCTGCTTCTCCTGCGCTCACGCAGAAAAATACTGTAGGTCTTAGTTCTGTACTTCTTCCTGCAGAATCGACTATTCTTCCGATACCCTCCTTTGCAATTTCATCGGATATAACAATTATCTTTGTGTGAGATAGTGTGAAGGTTTTACTTATGACATGGTTTGCAACATTTAGTGCAGAGTAGATTGATGGAGCTTCAACCTTGACTGTTCCGATAGTCTCTTCCCCACTTCCCCCCTCCTCACTCGACCCTCCGCTAATCTGGGTTGGTCGTGCAAATTGCAGAGTGAAATTATAAAGACTATCCTGTTTTCCTTTATCAACACCTATTGCAACAACATAAGAAAGGTCGTTGGATTCAATATAATCATAACATCCTGAAAGAACTGAAACCATTATAATTGATGATAATATAACACTAATTTTTTTCATTTGCTTTCCCTTTCTCATTTAGTGTCCCTTGCTTTTATCTTTGTGTGCCATAGCACTATAATAATTGGCAAGATAAAGCTTACGGGAATTGATATTAATGATGAAATATTTTGTATTCCTGCCATTTTCACAGTTGATGACGGCAGATATGCTGTCGCACACATTATTATTGAAAACGGAAGTACAAGGGGCTTATAGTATTTTAAATCAAAAATTTCTTTCCAGATATAACATAGGACAAAGAGATAGAGTGATGAATACAATAAAACTGCAAAGGACCACACAAACTCAAACAACGCCTCAAGCCTTTGGAAAAAATCACCTATCTTTATTAGCCTTGTCATTTGATATACAGGAAGCATAAATTCCTCTGCTGACGGATATGAGTAGACAAGATTATAAAACAATACAATTAATATATTTATTACTGAGCTTATTAACAATGCCTTATGCGATGCCTTTTTTACCCTTTCATAATTTCCGCAAAGGGGCAAAAGAACAAACAGAACTATTACATCGGAAAATATGCTCACAGACGATAGTCCGTCAACAAATATATTATATGTCCCTTCGCCTAATATAGGGAACAGATTTGTTATATCTATATCAGGAAACAGCAGTATTAGAAAAACAACCAGAGAAATTATTGCCACAGGTATATATATTGCGTGAATTCTGGCAATGGAGAATATTCCCATATATGCTCCAAACGCTACTGCAATGCCTAAAAGAAAAATTAAAAGACTCATCGGTGTAAGGGGCAGAAGAACAGTTTTGATTGATTCGGGCAGCGCTCTCATTGTCAAAGAGGAATTAAACAACAAACTTGCGCAAAGTATTATTCCCACAATTATTTTTAAACCTCTCCCCCCTATTTCGTTGCTCAGCTCCATTATGCTTTTCATTTCTGCTTTTCTATATAAAAATATTATAAACCAAAACACAAGGCAAGATATAAGGGACACAAAAATGGCTTGTATCCATGCAGAGTTTCCTGAGTTTAATACTAATGTTCTTGGAAAGGAAAAGAGCATTTTTACAGTGATAAGATTAATCAAAATACTGGTTAGCTCTTTATCTTCTATTGAAAAACTATTCTTCATTTGCACTTCTCCCCTATTTTTTCTTATTTATTTTCCATTTTCGGCTTATTTTGGGTTCTTGAGTCTTGTCTTTTGAATCTAAAAATTCAGGCCTCTCCTCATTTTTCCATATTGGAGATACAAACAGGCTTTTTCCCTTATCCGACGGTTTATTCTTTGTGATAGGAGAAAGAAACGGAACTCCAAAATTCACTTGCGCACCGAGTAATAATGCATATAAGAATATTCCTATTCCTATTCCATAAAGCCCAAAAGAGCTTCCCAAAATGATAAAAATAAGTCTTAATATTCTATAGCTCCAGCCAAGAGAATAGTTTGGAGTTGCAAATGAGCCTATTCCTGTTATGGCAATTATAATAATCATTAAAGGACTTACTATCTTCGCACTTACAGCAGCCTGTCCAAGTATAAGACCTCCGACAATTCCAAGAGTTGAGCCTATTGCATTGGGCATTCTTATCCCAGCTTCCCTTATAAGCTCAAACGATAAGTCCATAATCAAAAGCTCTACAATACTTGGAAATGGCACATTTTCTCGCGCAGCGGCAATTGCATAAGCTAAAAAGGTCGGTATCATTTCGTGATGAAATAGTGTTATTGCAAGATACAGCCCAGGCAATAAAAGGGTTATAAACATTGCCAAAAGCCTTATGGCTCTTGTCATATTTGCGTACGGATATCGCATATAGGCGTCAGCTGCCGAGTGCATTAGCTCTGTCGCATTTGTAGGAAAAATCAATGCTCTTGGGCTTCCGTTTAAAATCAGTGCCACTCTTCCCTCTGTTAATGCCCTTGCAACTCTGTCTGGGCGTTCCGTTGCAAGAATTTGATTTGTTATCATAAAGGTTTTATCCTCAAGCATCTGGGAAACCTCTTCAATCGAAAAAATATAATCAAGAGACACGGAGTTAATGCGAAAAAGCACCTCATTTACAAGGTCGTCATTAGCAATATCCGATATATACATCACCACTCCCCTTGTCTTGCTTTTTTTCCCTATTTTAACACCCTCACATATAAGCTTTTCATTTTTTATAATCTTTCTTACTAAAGCCGAATTTGTCCTGAGCATTTCAGAAAATGCTTCTTGAGGGCCATATAATGACTGTTCATTATCAGGCTTATCAATTCCTCTATGCTCCCATTTACGAACATCTACCGAAAAAGCATAGTTTATTCCATCAACAAAAAGCCCGCAGCTTCCAAAATTAACATCATCAATTACGGATTCAAAATCATATACTTTCTGAACCTGTGAATGAATAATAAGTTTTTCATATATATCATCTTCAGAAAACTCGTCTGAAATTTTTGGAATTTCTAAAAGCGGTGAAATTATACCATAGTCAACTGCGACTGAATCTGTCATACCATCATAATGTATTAAAAAGGCTTTCGTTTTATCAAATATTTTAATTTCTCTTATGACTACATCATTATTTTTGGGACAATCAAACTTTTTTTTGATATAATTTAAATTATCGTCATAGTTTTTTGAAATTTCAACATCTTCTTCTTTTTTTTCAGAACGGACATCATATACAATATGAGAGTCATTTTTATTAAGGACAAAGGTTTTTTCTTCTTTTGGCATATCAAAAACAAAAAAACGCTTTAATTTATTCAAGAAATTCACAAAATCACTCCAAAATATTTTTGCTTGTTTTGGAATATATTTCCCAATTTTTTAAGAAATATACATTGTTTCACGTGAAACAAACGAAAAAATATTATAAAAATTTTAAAAAAGTTTCACATGAAACATTTACTTTTCTATAATTTTGTGATATTATATATGTGTATAAAGAAAAATATGCAGGAAGGAAGGTTTTATGAGCAAAATTATAGCTATTATTAATCAAAAGGGCGGAGTTGGAAAGACGACAACTGCAGTTAATTTGGCCGCGTGCCTTGCATATAAAGGCAAAAAAGTGCTTATAATTGATGCAGATGCTCAAGGGAATGCCACAAGCGGACTTGGGATTGATAAAAAAGAGGTTAGTCTTTCAACATATGATTGCCTTGTTGATGACGAAAAGATTAAAGAAGCAATTATCAGAACAAAATTCAGAAATTTATCAATTCTTCCTGCTACACAAGAGCTTTCTGCTGCAGATATAGAGCTTTCCTACGAAAAAGACAGAGAATTTTTCTTTAAAAAAACCATTTCTCATATAAAAAATGACTATGATTTTATTATTATAGATTCTCCGCCGGCTCTTGGATTGTTAACACTAAATATTATGACTGCCTGCGATTCCGTTTTAATACCTATTCAATGCGAATATTATGCTTTAGAAGGACTTGCTCAACTGATTTCTACTATAAAAACAATAAAGAAATCCTTGAACAAAGACCTTGACATTGAGGGAATTGTTGCAACAATGTTTGATAAACGAACAAATCTCTCAGAGCAGGTGTACCAAGAGGTTATGGAGCATTTTCCTGATAAAACCTACGAAACGGTTATCCCAAGAAATATCAGACTTTCCGAAGCTCCAAGTTTTGGCGAGCCTATTATTAAATATGATATAACATCAACAGGGGCAGAAGCATATTTCTCATTAGCGAAAGAAGTTTTGAAGAACAATTAATATATAAATAGGAAGAAAGAGGTGACAAGATGGCTAAAAAGGGGTTAGGAAAAGGCCTTGGAACGATTTTTGGCGATGAGTCAGAAAATATTTTAGAAGGCGCTGTTTCCAATGTTAAAATATCACTTGTTGAACCCAACAAAAATCAGCCTCGTAAAAATTTTGATTTGGACAAGCTTGAGGCTCTGGCTCAATCCTTAAAAGAAAATGGTATGATTCAACCTATTATTGTCACAAAGGTAAAAGAGGGCAGATTCTCTATTGTTGCAGGAGAGCGTCGATGGAGAGCTGCAAAATTAGCAGGTTTTTCAGAGGTCCCTGTTATTGTCAAGGATTATTCTGACCAGACAATAACTGAGGTGGCTTTGGTCGAAAACCTTCAAAGAGAGGACTTAAATCCAATTGAAGAAGCTCTTGGATATAAGAGCCTCAACGATTTATATGGCTTGACTCAAGAAGAAATCAGTCAAAAGGTAGGGAAGAGCAGAAGTGCCGTTGCAAATTCAATGCGACTTTTAGCCCTTGATAAAGAAATTCAAAAGCATCTTATTGACGGTTTAATCTCCGAGGGCCATGCAAGAGCAGCGCTATCGCTTGACTCCCGCGAGTTAAGAGAGTTCCTTATTAATCAGGTTATTAACAATGCGTTGAATGTCCGCCAGACAGAAACTCTTGCAAAACAGCTTCAAAAAGAGCCAAAAGAGAAGAAAGAAAAGAAAAAGGACATATATAAAATTGAACTCGAAAGAATTGAAAAAAGAATTTCATCGAGTCTCGGAACAAAGGTTAAAATTTCACACGGAGAAAAAAAAGGTAAAATTGAAATTGAGTATTACGGAAATGATGACCTTGAAAGACTGCTTGAGTTATTAAAAATTTGATATAACTTGAAAAAAGTTGTCCTTAAAAACACATTAAAAACAGCTTTTAAAGACAAGGCCTATGAATTTATATTAAAAACATTAAAAATGTCTTAAAACTCATTTTTGGGCTTTATATAAGGGGTGAACAAAATGGAAGAAAAAAAGAGCAATCGTTCCTTGTTTTTATATACTGCACTAATTTTTATTGCAGCAATAGCAGTTATCACACTATCATTTTTCAGTCAGATTAATGCTGAGAAATCCCGAGAAGCTCTTTTAGTAGAGGAAAAAAGTGCAAACTCTATCATGGAGAAAACTGCTCAGTTAAGTGAGGAAAACAGAATTTTATTAGAAACAACGAACTCACTGAATAAAAAAATTGATGAATTAACAAATGAAAATACCGAGATGGCAGAAAGAGTTTTGTCACTTGATAAACAAATGAATAATGCAAAAATAATGTATGATGTATTTAACAATATTCAAATTGGGGACATAAAACAAGCGGCAAAGGATTTTGAATCTCTTGACCCTATGTTCTTCACAGAGGAACAGGAAATTTTTTATAATTACTTACAGAAAAGAATAAGAAAACTATATTAAAAGGATGGGATAATAAATGTTAGACATTAAAATATTAAGATCTGAACCTGATAAAATCAGAGAAGCATTGAAAAACCGTTGCAATGACTTAGATATTACTCCTGCAATAGAGCTTGATGCAAAGAGAAGAGAGCTTTTAACTGATGTTGAACAGAAAAAGGCAAAGCAAAACGAAATAACCAAAAAAATTCCTGCAATGAAAAAAGCAGGGGAAAATACAGATGCAATTTTTGCCGAAATGAGAGAATTGTCCGATGAAATCAAAAAGGACGATGCAAAGATTTCCCAGATTGATGAAGAGTTAAGAAACTTTATGTTAAGAATTCCTAACATTCCAAATTTAAGTGTCCCTGTTGGTGCGGATGACAGCGAAAATGTCGAGATGAGAAAATTCTCTACACCAAGAGAATTTAGCTTTGAGCCAAAAGCACATTGGGAAATCGGAGTTGATTTGGATATTCTTGATTTTGACAGAGGTGCAAAAATTGCAGGCTCAAGATTTACAGTTTATAAAGGTTTGGGAGCTCGCTTAGAAAGAGCAGTTATTCAATTCTTTTTAAACACTCACACCGAACAATCAGGCTACACAGAAATTTTCCCACCATATATGGTTAATCGTGCATCAATGACAGGAACAGGTCAATTACCTAAATTTGAGGAAGATGCATTCAAGGTTGAAAATAACGGATATTTCTTAATTCCAACTGCTGAAGTTCCTGTTACGAACCTATACAGAGACGAAATCTTAGAAGGGGATAAGCTTCCAATTAAGTTCTGTGCATATTCTGCTTGCTTCAGAGCCGAAGCAGGTTCTGCAGGAAGAGATACAAGAGGACTTATTCGTCAGCATCAATTTAACAAGGTTGAGCTTGTTAAATTTGCAAATCCTGAAAATAGCTATGATGAGCTTGAAAAGCTTACAAATGACGCAGAAAAGCTACTAAAGTTATTGAACATCCCTTATAGAGTTGTCTGCTTATCAACAGGAGATTTGGGCTTCTCATCTGCAAAGACATATGATATAGAGGTATGGATGCCAAGCTACAATAGATATGTTGAAATTTCTTCATGTTCAAACTTCGAAGATTATCAGGCAAGAAGAGCTAACATAAGATTTAAAAACAACCCTAAGGACAAAGCACAATTTGTTCATACATTAAATGGTTCAGGACTTGCTGTAGGAAGAACAGTTGCTGCCATTTTGGAGAACTTCCAGAATGAAGATGGCTCTGTAACAATTCCTGAGGTTTTGGTTCCATATATGGGAACAGACAAAATTTCAAAATAAGTCTTTAAGCTTTAAAAATCAGAGGTAAAAGAGCGCAGCTTGGGGATAAATTATGAGTTGCGCAAATATATGTTGTTATGTAAACTAAAATTATTTTTATACAGCGTTAAAAACAGGGTTATCCACACCCCAAATGGCTAAAATTGACATTTTTTCGTGGAGTTATCCACCTTTTCCACACTGTTATACAACTTATGCGAAAACGCCAAAACCCTTGAAAATACTTGATTTTTGACAAATTGTGTTTAGTTTACATATAATTCTGTCGAAAAAAAGAGTAAATTTACTCACTTTTCCACACCAGAAAGTGAATAAGTTGGATAACTTATAAAAATAAGCAAGGAATAAAGCCATTTTTTGATAAGGAAAACTTTTATTTTAAAGTGGACAAGTGTGAATAACTTTTTTAAAAAAGGACACTGAGAAAATGATAACTCCAAGATTACAAATGATTATAGATTTAGTTTTAGAAAAAACTATTGCCGACATCGGAACTGACCATGCCTATATTCCAATTAAACTGGCATCAATGGGCCAAATTGAAAAAGCAATTGCAACGGACAAAAATGAAGGGCCTTTGAAAATAGCTGAAGAAAATGTCATTAAATACGGTCTTTCCGATAAAGTAAGCCTTAGACTCGGTTCGGGACTTGATCCAATAAATGAAGGCGAATGTGAACTTGTGATTATTGCCGGAATGGGCGGTAAGCTTATTGGTGATATAATTGAAGATAATCTTAGTAAATCAAAAAGCTTTAAATTTTTACTTCAGCCTATGAATGCTCAGGCGGAGCTTCGAAAAAGACTTATAAATATGGGGTTTAAGATTACAAAAGAATCACTTTCTTGCGAGGGGTTTAAAGTTTATAACGCATTTTGTTGCGAGAGGGGAGAGCAAAAACTACCTGAAGAAAAATTTCTTCATATTCCTCTTGAACTTTCTTGCAACAAGTATTATAATATGTTAGTGGACAAAAAAATTCGTGAGCTAAAAAAGATTATTAAAGGTCTTGAAAATGCTAAAACACCCGATTGTTCTGAAATTGATTATTATAAGAAACTGTTGGGTGAAATTGAAAAATTATAATAAATCAGAAGGGATTATGACAATGAAAATTAAGGAAGGTTTTATTTTAAGAGAAGTTGCCGGAACTTTTGTTATTATATCTACAGGCGACGATAATCTTGACTTTAAGGGAGTTATTACCGTTAATGAGGTTGGCGCTTTGATTTGGCGTGGAGTTGAAGCAGGGAAGAGCACCGAAGAAATTGTTGATAAAATTTTATCTGAATACGATGTCGAAAGGGATGTTGCAACAGTTGATTGTGATGAATTTTTGCAACAGCTAACCGATAAAAACATTATTGAGAAATAAAAATATCCTTAATTTACTTTTTCATCGCGAATTTTTACATATTAAAAAATAAAGCAACCGACTTTTAAAAAGACGATTGCTTTTTTAATATATTTAGTCATTAAATCCATTTGGGTGTCTTTCTTGCCATCTCCAGCTATCTACACACATTTCGCTGACTCCTCTTGTTGCTTCCCACAAAAGTTCTTCCTTAGCTTTTTTAGGATTTGCATAACACTCGGCAATATCACCAGGGCTTCTTTCATCTATCTGATAAGGAATTTTTTTGCCACAGGCTTCTTCAAAAGCGTGCAAAAGTTCTAAAACT
>JAZNOH010000215.1:0-2203 GCA_045580715.1 Clostridia bacterium | reverse complement strand
AGAGAGAAAATCAGCGTATGTAAGTGAAGAAAAGTTTGAGTACTTTAAGGTTGATTTAGACTTTTTATTAAATGCTATGGGTGAAAGTTTAGAGACTTGTGAGTTATTAGTTAAAAGAACAATAGGGTTGTATGAAGAGGGTTTTATTGATAGTTATGAGGGTTATATTGAAGAAGATTTAAGAGAAGAAATAGAGAGATTTAGTAAAAGACAGCGAGAGTTCAATTCAACTCTTAAAAAAGCAATAAAATGAGGTGTTTGTTATGTTAAAGGGTTTTGATTTAGTTTATAGAGAATATGAATTAAAGTTTTTTAAGGGTTGTGTGTATTGTGATTTAATAAGAAAATATGATATGTTAAAGACTTGTTTGCCTACACGTTTAGAAGATATCGCAAGTGATATTGTGGATTGTTCGGGTAGAGCAAAGAAGAACAATGAAGAAGATTTTGACAATGGTATGACTTATATCACAGTAAAAGAGGCTATGACAAAGTTAAATCAAGGGTTAAAAGAAGCAGGTGAAAATCCTGATAAGTATTTACCAAAATCTTGGTCTGGTACTTTTGAGGAAGAACTTTTAACTGATGCCTTTTGGGGTTTGGTCTTTATGAAAGACAAAGAATTAAGAAAGCGTGCAGAGGTTGGGTATATACTTGATACCAATAAAATCAGTATAGGTTATTGTGGGTATAGTGAAAAATTACAGAGACTTCTCCCTTACTACCTTACCACTTTTGATAATTGGGTTTTCTTAATAGATGCAGTTAAAGGTATAGTATATAGAAGTAAAAGTAAGCAATCTGGAACTTTTGAAAAAAGAGAAAATAAAATTTATTATGGTGAAAGATTACTTGCGGAAGAAACAGAATTGGGGTCAGTGGACTTTTTCTTTGAAAAAGAGATATGGATGAAGGACTTAAAAGAGGCAGAAAGAGAAGCCAAAAGAGCAGCAGGTCACCAAGTAAAAGATACAAAGTGGTTATCTTCTCCCCTTGGTAATCTTCATAATAGAAACTCATATATTAGGTGTCATACTTTTATATGTTTAATGGTTTATGGTTTTGACTGGGTTAAATATGCTCTAATGGATAGTAACTCAATACTATCAATAGACCATACAAATGCAATACACGACGACAATCGTATAGACAACTTGGCTCTTACTTCAAGGTCAGCAAACAACAGTAAAAAGGCAAAAATAGAAAATATTTTTGATTATTTCTTATACTTTATGGGTATGGGACAGATTGAGGTTCAGACAGAGGAATTAAGTGAAGAAAAAGAGGAAAAAATTGAGGAATTAAAACCTATTGAAGATAATCCCTTGTGTAAGGTTGCAGATAGTATTGAAGATATAGTAGCGTTTTTAAGTATGCAGGGTTTGTGTCCTGCTGTATATAATGCTTAAATGCAGTATTAGTTAAAGGATAACAAGAAAAATAAAATAAGGTGCATTTATCTCATAAATGCAGTATTGATATTAAATTATAAGGGTTTTATATTTCTACTGTATTTATATATAAATGCAGTATAGGAGTGTTTAATATGAAAAAATCAAATTTGTTATTCCTTGAAACCTTAGCAGTATCACCTGCTGAAAAGGTAGAAATTAAAAAGGCATTGGATAGAAGGTACAGCATTTATTGGATAAATGCAAGAGAAGAATTAAAAAAGTTATGTGATAATAGGTTAAATGAAAAAAGAGAAAAGAAATTAAAGGCTTTATTAACAGAAGATAAGGTAAATCAGTTAGTTAAGGTAGATGATGTTCTTTTAATTTATATAGAAGAATTGTGGAATATGGGTTATAGTTCTGCTGCAATCAGCAAAGCGTTAAAATATGCTGTATCAGGTGCAACTATTAGTCAAAAAATGGAGTCTGTTAATGTAAGAAAAAGAGGGCAAGTAATAGAGTTGTTAGAAGATTTTGAGTTAGATTTTAATTTAGATTTGTGGCGTTTGAAAACAACAGGTGCATATAGGCAAGGTCCAAAGATTACAGATAGAGAAAAAGCGTTATTTAGGAAGTTAAAAAGTCAAGGCTACTCTACTTCTTATATAGCATCAGTTACAGGTAGAAGTGAAAATGCTGTAAGAAAGTGGGTGAAGTAGTTATGGTAGATACTTCAAAATTAAATGAAAAAATGCTTTATGCAGAAAAATATTGTTTAAGTCCAGAGGGTTGTCCTAAATTAAGAGGTG
>JAZNOH010000214.1:0-5266 GCA_045580715.1 Clostridia bacterium | reverse complement strand
CAAACAAAAAATAGTTTTTCTGCAAAAAGCATTGGAGAACGATTATTTATGTCTTCTCGAATTATATCAGGTTCAGTAAGAAAACTTGTTACAGATGGGTATGTAAATAAAATTAATGCAGACCCTGTATTATATGAAATTACAGAAAAAGGAATTAATATTTAAGGAGAAATTATTATGGCAAGAAAAAATGAAAACACAGAACATATTGAAGGAAGACTTTATTCTCATAGTCTTGAAATAAAAACAGTTAAAAATCAGCAGTCTGCAAACTTTGGTAAGGATTATATTGGCGGCGAAATTGATATCGCAACAGATGAAGCAGGACTTAATGTTATTACAATTCGTTTCTCTTATGTAACACCTCAGACCGCACAAGGTAAAGAGAATAGTACATATAAAGCACTTAAAAAGATAATTGATGGTGCTCCTACATGGCTTGACAAAGGTAAAGATGAAGCAACAAAAATTTCTGTAAATACATCTCTCGGTCTTAATGAGTGGTATGATAGAGAAAATAAACTTGTGTCTAATAAGGTGCATGAAGGTGGCTTTGTTACAATTCTTGAAAATGAAGCTCTTAAACCTGAAGAATTGAGAAACACATTTAAAGTAGATATGCTTATTCATACAGTACAGGAAGTAGAACCTGCTAACGAAACAGATACTCCTTTCGCAAGAGTAAAAGGTGGAGTATTTAATTTTAAGAATGAATATCTTCCTGTTGAATTTAAGGTAGTAAATCCTGCAGGTATTGACCACTTCCTTGGTCTTGATGCAAGCAAAGCAAATCCTATCTATACAAAACTTTGGGGTAGAATTATTTGCGAAACAATAGTAACAGAAACAGTAATTCAGAGTGCGTTTGGTGACCCTGCAGTTACAAGAACAACAAAGAAAACAAAAGAATGGGTAATTACGGGTGTAGCTACAGAGCCTTTTGAATTTGGCGAAGAAGGCGTACTTACTGAAAAAGAGCTCGCGGAAATTCTTTCTAATAGAGAAATTCATATAGCTAATATTAAGAAACAGCAGGATGAATATAAAGCATCTAAAACTGCGGCAAGTGCTCCTCAGGCAGCTCCCGCCGTACCTACAATTAATAGAAGTGGTTTTAGCTTCTAATTTAAAGGAGGTTTATTATGGCAATTAATTTATTAGCACTTAAACCTCACAAGGTAAGCCGTGACCTTTCAGGATATATAACATATATATATGGACCTGCAAAAAGCGGTAAAACAACACTGGCAACGCGTGCAGGAGGAGCTCTTCTTCTTGCATGTGAGCGTGGTTACAATGCTCTTCCAGGCGTAATCGCATAGGATATTACTTCTTGGGGCGATATTAAGAGTGTTGTAAAAGAACTTAAGAAACCCGAAGTTAAAGAAGTGTTTAAAGTAGTAGTTTTAGATACAGTTGATATTGCAGGTACACTATGTGAGAAATATGTATGTTCTTAGAATGGCGTAGATAAAATTGGTGACATTCCTTATGGTGCTGGTTGGGGTCTTATGAAAAAAGAATTTGAAACAACTATGAGAGCAATTACTCAAATGGGATATGCGGTTTTCTTCATAAGTCACGACAAGGACAGAGTTTTTAAGAGAAAAGATGGCACTGAATACAATTAGATTGTCCCTTCTTGTCCTTCTTCTTTCAATGATATTGCTAAGAATATGGCAGACATCTATGGATATGCTGAAAAATACGACGAAGGTGGAATTGCAAAAGTAAGACTTATTCTTCGTTCTGTTGATAATAGCGTAGATACAGGTTGCAGATTTAAATATATTGAGCCTGTAATCGAAATGTCTTATGAAGCTCTTGTTGATGCTATTAATAAAGCAATAGATAAAGAAGCAGCTATGACAAACAACGAATTCGTTACAGATGAAAGAAATGTTCAAGCAGTTGAAGAAACACTTGATTACGATGCTCTTATGAATGAATTTAATGACCTTGCAGGTGCTTTAATGGCAAAAGATGCTGAATACTATCAGCCTCGTATTACTCATATTATTGAGAAATATCTTGGCAAAGGTAAGCGTATTTCAGACTCTACTATTGAACAAGTAGAAATTGTAAATCTTATTGTTCAAGATATTAAAGATGAATTGATTTAATGAGATATAAAGGAGAGCTTGTCTCTCCTTTGATTTTTAATAAAATATATATTATAATTTAATAGATATATTGAAAGGAAGTGTTTTAATGGCTCATTATGTAACTTGTATACATTGTAAAGAAAAATTTAATAGAGATAAAGAAGATTTCATACAAATATCAGAAAGAAGATATGCTCACAAAAAATGTGCGGAAGCGGCTGACGCAGAAAAAGACCAAGAACTAAAAGATTTAGAAGCACTTGAAGAATATATTATGAAAGTGCTTGATGAAGAATATATAACAGCAAGAGTAAGAAAACAAATAAAAGATTTTAAGAAGGAATATAATTATACTTATAGTGGTATGTTAAAATCTTTAATTTGGTGGTATGAAGTTAAAGGTAATTCCGCGGAAAAGGCTAATGGCGGAATTGGCATATTGCCTTTTATTTATAATGATGCCGCAGATTATTATTATCATTTATATCTTGCAAAAATAGCAAATGCAGATAAAGAAGTTACAAATTACAAGCCTATAATAAAAGAAGTTACAATTCAAGCTCCTTTTATTACACTTCCTACTCCAAAACTTTTTGAATTTTAAGAGGTGAAATATGGCACATAAATATGTAGACACATCTGCAATTATGCAGGTTATAGGAAACATTTTTACAAATGTTTCATTGTTAGATAATGAAGATTATCATTTTTATAATGAAGATTTTCCAGAACAGTTTCATAAGATATTGTTTGGTACAATTTATAATTTACACGCATTGGGTGTGCAAGAAATCTCTTTTACCACTATTGAGGATTATTTAACCAATAGAGAAAAAGATTTGGCTATTTATAAAAGTCATAAAGGACAAGAGTTCTTGGAAAAAATTAGTGAAAATGTATCTATCGCAACTTTTAAATATTACTACGATAGAATGAAAAAGATGACTCTATTAAGAATGTATAATGAAAAATGCGGAATGGATTTATCTTGGCTTTATGATATTGATAATATTATGGATTTGAAGAAAAAACAAGCTCAAGAAGAATGGTTTGATAACAACTCTCTTGAAACAATAGCAGAAACTATTGATAGAAAAATAGAAGATGTTAAGTTAAAGTATGTTGATAATGCAGATGAAACTGCGGAACAGGCGGGTAGTGGTGCATTAGACCTGCTTTCCCGCTTAAAAGAAAATCCAGAATTTGGTTATCCTCTTTATGGCTCACTTATTAATACAGTGACTCGCGGAGCAAGATTAAAGAAAGTTTACCTCAGGTCAGCCGCAACAGGTATTGGTAAATCTCGTTCGATGATTGCAGATATATGCAATATTGCTTGTGATGAAGTATATGATTTTACTCGCGGGCAATGGATAGCGAATGGAGCTCGAGAACCAGCAATTTTTATCTCGACAGAGCAGGAGAAGAGTGAAATTCAGACGATGATGCTAGCTTTTATTTCTGATGTAGATGAGGAACATATTCTTACAGGTGAGTATGGAGAAGGAGAATGGGAACGAGTAGTTTATGCTACTAAAATTCTTGAAAGATGTCCTTTGTATATTCAAGAATTACCCGATTTCTCTTTACAAGATATTGAGAATACAATTAAACGCGGAATAAGAGATTGGGGAGTTAAATATGTGGTTTTTGACTATATTCATAGTTCAATGAAAATTTTAAGTGAAATATCTTCAAAAGCAGGAATTAAGGGTTTGCGAGAAGATAATATTCTCTTTATGATTGGCGTTAGATTAAAAGACCTTGCTAATGAATATGGAGTATTTATTCTTTCTGCTACTCAGTTAAATGGTGATTATATGGAAGCTAAAGAATATAATCAGAATCTTCTTCGTGGCGCAAAAAGTTTAGGCGATAAGATTGACGTAGGTCTTATCATGCTTAAAGCCTCTCAAGAAGATATTGAAGCACTTGAGCCTCTATTAAAGAAAAGTGGTTTGCCTACTCCTGATACTAAAATTTCCATTTATAAAAATAGACGCGGTAGATATAAAGATATTTTACTTTGGTGCGTAAGTAATAAAGGAGTATGTAAAATTAATCCTGTGTTTGCTACAACATACCAATATGAATTTATAGACATGCCAGACATTAAAATAAATATTAAACCTAAACTTGAAAGTGCATTTTAAAGAAAGAGAGGTTAAGAAATGGCTAATATAAATAAAGATGAAATTAAACAAAATTTAACAATAGAACAAGTGGAAAGTTTGGTCGCGGAATTAGGGGGAGAGCCACAAAATAATGGGGATATATTAATTTGTAGAACCATTTGCCATGGCGGAGATAGTCATAAACTATATTATTATTCTAATACTCAGTTATTCCGTTGCTATACTGAATGTAATGATACTTTTGATATATTTGAGTTAATATGTAAAGTAAAGGCTCAATATGGAGAAGAAATGAGTTTGTTTCAATCTCTGCTTTATGTTATTCGTTTCTTCAACCTTGAAATTTCTTTTGAAAATAATGATTTTTCAGATTTACTTACAAAATCTCAAGAATGGGAAATTTTAAATAAATACACTAAAATTAACTCCTCTAATAATTATAAACAGAAAGTTGAACTAAACTTTTTTGATAGTAATATTTTGACTCATCTTCCCCATCCACATATCGTTCCTTGGGAACAAGAAGGCATTTCCCGCGAGGTTATGGAGGAATGTGGTATATGTTATAATCCAAAATCTCAAGGGATAGTAATTCCACACTACGATATTGATGGTAATTTAATAGGAATTAGAGAAAGAACCCTTATTCAAGAGGAAGAAGAATATGGTAAATATAAACCATCAATTCTTAATAATAAGATGTATAATCACCCTCTTGCTTTTGCATTATATAATTTAAACAATAGTAAAGAGAATATTAAAGTTTGCGGCAAAGCGGTAGTGTTTGAAGGAGAGAAGTCAACGCTTTTATATCGTACATACTTTGGTGCTGATAATGATATATCTTGTGCTTGTTGTGGAAGTTCTCTTATTCAATATCAGGTTGATTTACTTCTTTCTCTTGGAGTTAAAGAAATTATTATTGGATTTGATAAACAATTTAAAAAACTTGGTGATGAAGAGTTCAAAAAATGGACTGCTAAATTAACTAAGCTACATGAAAAATATTCTCCTTTTTGTCAAGTA
>JAZNOH010000213.1:0-1892 GCA_045580715.1 Clostridia bacterium | reverse complement strand
ACCATATTCTTGCGAATTCTGTTTTCCTTTACAGGCGTTAGCACTATTGCTTTAATCAAAACATCCTCTCCAGATATACAATCTGCAATATCACGAGCATTTGAACGGTCTTCATAGTCACGAGGATAGTAGTTTAATAAATCCCAAACAGTTTTAATTCCTTTTTTCAAAAACTGCTCGCTTCTGATTTTTCCTATCCCTTTTAGTGATGAAATTTCCTGCATAATATCACCCCCTTTTATAGCTTCTGCGACACAAACCCCTCTCTTGACCCACAATCCATTATTTTAACCGAATTTGTCGCCATATATTTAATTACCAATACACCATATGGTATTGTGTTGATTTCTGAGTGCTTGTCCTTGTTTTCATCATCAAATAAAGCTTCATTATCAAGGTCAGAAATCAAAAATTCATTACTACCTAATATTTTTCCGATTTTCTTTCCTGTTCCGCCCATAACATACAAAAACTTGTCCTTTGGAACTTCACCAACAACATCTTTTATGTATTCAAGAATACATTTCTCGTTCTCTTCTTTAAATTCTCCGAATTTATTATATAATCTTTTTACACCAATGGGAAAAGATTTTGAAAAGTTTAATTCTCCATCACGAAAGGCAAGAACTTGCATACTTCCTCCGCCCAAATCAATTCCGACACCACTACACTTTCTTCCAAGAACATATTTTAGGGCATAAAAATCACACTGTGCCTCTTCTTTTTCGCTCAATAATTCTATTTTAACTCTCTTTTCCACAAATGAGGATACTTCTAAAAAGTTATCCACATCGCGCATTGCAGAGGTTGCAAAAGCGTGAACAACTGAGATTTCTTTTTGATTAAAGAATTCCACGGCTTTTTTTATTATTTCATCAAGCCATAAAATTCCCTCAAAGGTCATTCTTCCATCCTCTGTGTAATTTAGAATTTCTGACGAGAAAACAAGCTCATCATATGGTTTTATTCCATCTGTCAAATCATAACAAACACATCTTATTGTATTTGTTCCGATATCGATTATGCCCATTTTTCCCATCATTTCATCCCTCACTTATTTGCAAAGCCCTGATCCATAACAAATTTTGGACTACCCTTGCTCTCTCCAAAATATATCTCATATATCCTTTCGCAGACAGTATCTCTCAAATCCTGTTCAAATCCGACATTTGTAAGAGCAAGAATAGCAAAATCTTCATTAGGAAGATATCTTTGCATTGACCTGAATCCATAATGTCCACCATTTTGCTGATATATTAATTTACCATTCCAATCATCAACCACACTGCCAAAACCAAAAAAGTATCCGTCTTCAGGCTTTTTTAGCATTAATTCCCACGCTTTTTCACTTATAATTTTTCTGTTTCTGACAATGTCATAAAGAGCCTCAACATCCTTTATTGTACCCACACAAAAGCCTGCACCTGACGCCAATTTCATATTGACATATGGAATTCTCTGAATTTTTCCATCAACTTTTTCGTAGCCGATTGCCATATTTTCAATATCTGTATCCCCTTCATCACAACAAGCAGTTTTCATTCCAAACTCCTTGAACAATACATTTTCCAAATATTCCTTTGTTGACATATTATGAAAATGCTCAAGAATCATAGACAATATAATAAAATTGGTGTTTGTATATCTTTCAGCTTCACCAGGGGCAAAATGCATTGGCATTTCACATAGCTTAGTTATCTCTTCCTCAAAATCAACATCTCTTTTTACACTCTGAGCCTCAGCTGATGAAATTTCATAAAGTCCGCTCCTATGTAGCATAATATTTTCTAATGTTAGTCTATCATCAAGCCTTTTTGCACATTCAAGATATTCACCCGGATGTGCTGATAAACTAACCTTACCTTGATCGTATAGCTTCATAATTCCTATTG
>JAZNOH010000212.1:0-1978 GCA_045580715.1 Clostridia bacterium | reverse complement strand
ATAAGATTTTCTATATTTTCAGAAGCTATTTTTTCTTTTGCAGACATTGGAATATCAGCACCTACTAATGTTGCAATAGGACCACCGTAGTTATCCATAGGGAAATTACTTCCGAATAAAAGTCTCTCAGAACCAAATAGCTTATAACAGGTTTCAAAGCCACCTAAAACCTGATAATCACTTGTGTCAATAAACACATTTTCATATGCACGAAGCAGAGGGAAGAAATATCTGTCAGAGCCCCAAAGTCCATAGTTTGTGATGATAACTGTCAATTTTGGATATTCCTTTAAAACTGCAAATATATGCTCCCAATTATCCATAGGTGAAAGATAAAGAGGAATATTCTTTTTGCACATAACATCCAAAAGCTCACCCATAGTGACCTTATCTAACATATATCTGTTTCTTTGAGGAAATGCTCTTAGAGCCTTAACATTATTTTCCTTCATGTTCTTGAAGAATGTGTCAGGAGAATATTCATTCTCAGTGAGTGGAGGTAAAATTGTCCAGGTTTTGTGAAGCCTTTTATCGTCAGAGCTTACCTCCTTATTTAAAATCTCATTTCCTCTTGTCGGATGATGAGAGTACATTGCACTATGATAAACATATGCCTCACTAACTCCTGCAAAATCCATTTCTTCCAACAGGTCATTTGCATATTCTGCCTGTCTTACCCTTTCTAAAACAGGATAATTTTCATGATTAATAATTACTCTGTTTATTGTGTCTACTCCAATTGCTGCACTACAATCAATGAACTTCATATTTTTAATCCCTTTCTAAAAATCTAATCGGATTTTCTCTTACAATCATATTAATATCCTCTGCTGAAATGCCAACATCCTCAAGCATAGGAATTATGTTGACAAATATGTGGTCATATCCCCAGCCACCATATGTATGAAGCATATTCTTTAAGCAAACATCAGTAGTTATCAGGATTTGCTTTTTAAATCCTTTGTCAATAAGCTTTTTGATGAAGCGACAACGCTCAATATCTGTTGCAAAGGAATTAAGCAAAAGGTTTCTGTTTCTTCTGTCAACATAAAATTCTTTTCCGAAATCATCAAATTCAATATATGCACCTTCATTTAGTACGCCTAAGATATAGTCTTCATTCAAACGAACATCTGCGTGGTCAACACATATTTTTTCAGGGTTAGCGCCTTTTGAGACTGCAAACTTTAAAGCTTTTAATCCCTCTGCGTTCCATAAACAAGCGTGAATGTGCATTCCGAAGCCTGTTTCTGCTTGTGCCTCTGCTGCAGCCTGCAAGAATTTATATTCTGCCTCGGTTATTTCCATACTGCTTCCAACTTCACCGATAACCCCTGCTTTAATATCTGTGCCATCCATACCAACTGTTAAATCGTTGATGATTGTTTTTCTCATTTCTTCAACTGATTGTTCTTTTATTTTATCATCAACATAGCCATCAACATAGCTTCCGCAGCCAGCAATAATATGTACACCTGTTTTTTGTGATGTTTCTTTTAACAAAAGAGGATCTCGTCCAAAATCTACAGTTGTGACATCCGCAAGAAGATTACAACCTGCGTTTTTCATCCTGATAAGTTCCTTTTCCTGAACATCAAGCCCAGGCAATAGTGCATTATCCAAAACTGCATATGGATTACGCAATAGCTCTCCAAGATTTTCAAGCGCAACCTTGTCATAGAATATTCCATTATCCAATGGAGCAACTGCCGACCTTAAATCTGAATATAAATGTTCGTGAGGTAACACCATTTTGACATCTTTTGCCTCAATTTCGCCTAATACTGTTTGTAACATAAAATCCCTCCTTGTGTTTTTGAACACAATAAATTCATTATAAATATAGTTATAATTATTTAATCATATTTTTACAAATTTTTCAAGGGGTAATTCGTATTTTATTTGCTTTTTTTTGTGCGAATAAACCAATAAAATAAGAAGCAGGATAAAGCGTGCTCCTTTAAAATATAATCATCAT
>JAZNOH010000211.1:0-2410 GCA_045580715.1 Clostridia bacterium | reverse complement strand
AACGTGAATTTCAATCATACCAAAGGTTTCATTCTCAAAGTAATACCAATTATGTAGAACGCCATAATAATATGAAATACCATTTTCATCAGGTTGTTCTTTAAGTAATTGAGTAAATAACTGAACTTTCTCCTTACTGTTACTCCATTCTGATGAATAACCCTCTTTATAATCTGTCATAGCAAGATTTTTTGAATAGCATAGAAGATTATGCTCCTGTTTCATTACCTCTTCTGTCAAAACTTTTCTTCTTGAATTACCTTTTGTTGAAAAACTCAAAAAATTATTCATTACTCATTTTCTCCCTTCTTTTTCTGTTTTTCAGCTTTAAGTTCTTCCTTTAATACAATCTGCAAACCCTCTAACACTAACTGACTCTTGGTTAGTCCGCGAGTGGCAGCAGCTATATTTAAACATCTTATAATCTCTGGTGGAAGGTAATAACTCATTGGAATAGAGCCATTTTTACCTCTATCTCTTTTTGCCCCACGAGGATTCTTTTTTCTCCAATCATCCTTTGGTTTAACAACTTTTTCTTTTTTCACAGTTTCCTTTGGTTCTTCATCCTGCTTACCAAACATAGCCAAAAGAGCAGGATTTTGTTTTACTTCCTTATTTAATGCAGTATTCATAATTATTTAACCTCCACTTTATCAATAATTTTCTTTGCAATTTCCTTAAATTCTTTTGTTGCAAGGCTTCTTCTACTTGTTAAAACACAAGGTTTCCCTAAACCAAATGAAGAACTTACTGCTGTTGTTCTTCTTATCACACCCAAAACCTCATAATTATCTTGTAGGTGTTGTAGAACCTCTTTATCCTCATTTGCCTGACAATAATACATAGTAGCAATAACACCCAAAATCTCTATATTTTCATTCATAACACTTTTTACTGTATTTACAGTAGAGATGAAGGTGTTAAGACTAAAATTAGAAGACACTTTTGTTTCAGCAGGTATCAGAACATAATCAGCAGCAACTAACGCATTTATTGTTGATAGAGAAAGAGCAGGAGAACAATCTATCAATATATAATCAAATATCTCTTTTACTTTCTCTAAAGCCTTTCTTAATCGCAAATTATTATCTTTTTTATTATATAGAGACATTTCAAGAGTAGAGAGCATTGAGTTTGCTGGAATAATACTTAACCCCTCAATGTCAGTTTCATATATACACATAGGGCATTTTGCAGGTGTATCTAAAATGGTGACAGAAGAGGTCTCAAATTTTTCAGGCTGATAACCTAAACTCATTGTAAGAGAACATTGACTATCGATATCAATCAATAATACTGATTTTCCTTCAAGAGTAAGTGCTGCACCTAAATTACAAGTAACAGAGGACTTACCAACACCACCTTTTTGATTTGCAATACAAATTATTTTACCCATATTCTCACTTCCTTTGTGATGTTTTGATTTCTTAACATCAATTTTGGTCACAGCTTAACGCGCTTTCTTCAATTTGCCAAGTACTTTTTTAAAATTAATTTTAAAACTTTTCGTTTTTGTTGACTTTATACCATCAAAACCTTGATATCTTGTCATCAATCTGGTCGAATTTTCTTGATTTTATGATGTCAAAAACCTTGATGTTATACCATCAAACCCGCATTTTCTCTTGATTTTTTGACATCACGACTTTTCTAAAATGGGCAAAAAATGGTCAAATTTCAATTTTAAATTTTAAAGGGCTAATTTCATAGGATAGATATAAAAAGTGGCTTGTAGGTCGTTTTAAGTGCCTTAAAATGCGTTTGTGAGTTGTTTGAACATCTCAAATTGTAAAAAGAGGCTGAAAAAGGCCATTTTAAGCCCTTTTTCACATTGAAAACAGGTAAATTTTTTAATATTTTCACTATCAAATACATTAAAAATCTATTCTATTTCACATTAAATCCTTATCATTCAAATTTAAAACAAAAAAGAAATGGACTTGATAATCCCTATCAAGTCCATTTCTGGTCATTTATATATGGAAAAACTGCTGGCAGTAGCAGCTAATAGTGGTAAGGGGAATCGAACCCCTTTAAAACCATTACCACCAATATCTTAAAAAGCTATTCAAGGTCAATAAATTGCAATGAATATCTTAAAGTGAAGTAAGGTATAACTTCACTAATGCAGAAGGTGGAGTTGAACCACCTATTAAAAACCCTACTGCAAACAAAAAATTAAATTTAGGACTGTTTTAGTTATGTAAAGGTAAGACAAAATTATTTTCAACTAACAATTCTAAATTGATTTCACAAGGTAAAGAGTGAGCTCTATCTAATGATACAACTGTATATTCATTTTTCCACATACCTGTTTTCTCATCATATCTGCTTCTTGACGCAATATAACCTTTCTCTGCATCTTTTACTCTTTTTACTTGGTCTGGATTCAAATTAGGACAAACAACAC
>JAZNOH010000210.1:0-4896 GCA_045580715.1 Clostridia bacterium | reverse complement strand
ATCATTTGTTATAATCTCTGCCTCAGGAAAATCAAAATTAATTGAACCTCTGTTTTTTCTTCGCTCATATAAAATTTTGGCAAGCTCTTGCATATTTAAAAGGTCCGAGAGGATATATTCATATTTTTTTAAAAGCTTTTTATCCTGATTTTCCAAAAGGTCTGCCACATCATTATATGTTAATCTTTCACACGAACGAATAACACTCTTTTTTAATGACTCAAAACTGACATTTCCATTTTTATCTATTCTCATAAAAACTGATAGTGTAAGTCTATTTACATTAGGATTTAAACTGCAAATTCCATTTGATAATTCTAAAGGAAGCATCGGAATAACCCTATCTGCAAGATACACACTTGTTCCTCTTTGAAATGCTTCATCATCAAGCGATGTGTTAGGGGACACATAATTGGTTACATCTGCAATGTGAACTCCTAAGATATATTCATCTCCTACAATCTCTATCGATACTGCATCATCAAAATCTCTTGCATCATCTCCATCTATTGTAAAAATTTTCTTATCTCTTAAATCTAATCTTCCCTCAATATCCTTTTGCGAAACTCTTTTAGGAGCTTTTTGTGCCTCTAATAAAGTTTTTTCATCAAATTCTTCCTTTATTGAATATTCCGAAATTATCGCATCAACATTACTTCTTATTTCATTACTATCGCCAAGATTTTTAGTTATTACCCCAAGAATATCCTCATCATAGCCTGTTATCTCAACTAAAACTCTGTCTCCGACACTTGCCATAACTCCCTCAAAAACATCGGCTTTTATAAATGAATAGATTTTCTTATTATCAGGTACTATTAAAAATTCACCCTTATGTTCTCTTTTTATAACACCTGTTAATCTTTCATTTCCTCTTTTTAAGATTTTTGTTATATGTCCCTCTTTTTTTCCTGACAACGGATTATGAACATCTATAACTGCCATAACAGTATCATTGTGTAATGCACCAAACAGTTTATCTCCGCCTATAAAAATTTCTTCATCACTATTTAAAGAACGCAAGAATGCAAATCGGCCATGGGGATTGCACTCTAAAACTCCCATTAGCATATCCTTTTTTATTGCCTCATATCTTTTCTTTTTTGTCAGGAATATTCTGCCCTCCAAAATAAGCTCGTCAAGAATTTTTGAAAATTCTTCCATATCCTCTTCAGGCACACAAAGAACACTTGCCAGCTCATCAAACTTTAGAGGCAAATATTCCCTGCTTTTTATATATAAATAAATTTTTTCTTTTCTTTCACTGTTCATACTAATTACACCTACTATATTTATGGTTATTATATAATAAATTATGGAATAATGTCAACCTATTTATGCATTAAAAAAGGAAGGAATGTCAATAGAACTCCTTCCAATTTTTTTAATAATTTGAACCTTTAATCATTGTGCCGATACCTGATTTTGTAAATATTTCAAGAAGCAAGCAATGCGGAACTCGTCCGTCGATTATATGCACTCCCTTAACACCTGAATCAATCGCGTCAAGACAGCCTGTAACCTTTGGAATCATACCTCCACTGATTGTGCCATCATCAATCATAGCAAGAATTTCTTCTTTTCCTGTCTCATAGATTATCTTGTTATCAGCATCCATAATTCCCTCAACATCTGTTAAAAGAATTAATTTCTCTGCAGAAACTGCTTTCGCAACTGCTGCTGCAACATTATCCGCATTTATGTTATAGCTTTGACCTTCCTCGTCAACACCAATAGGTGCAACAACAGGAATATATGCGTCCTTACTTATATACTCAAGGATATGCTTATCAACATTTATAATCTCACCGACAAAACCTAAATCAACCTTTTTGCCGTCAACCTCAGTGAATTTCTTTTCGCATTTTATAAACCCACCGTCAATTCCGCAAAATCCGATAGCCTTTCCACCCTTGTAATTTAAGAGTGAAACAATCTCCTTGTTTGTTTTTCCGACTAAGACCTCCTGTGCAATTCGCATTGTATCAGCATCTGTCACTCGAAGTCCGTTAATAAATTCGCTTTTTATGTTATTGTCATTTAATGCCTTTGAAATATCAGGTCCTCCACCATGAACAACAATTGGATTAAGACCAATGAATTTTAAAAGTATTATATCCTCAATAACTGAACTCTTTAGTTCATCATTTATCATAGCGTTTCCACCATACTTGATTACTACAGTCTTTCCTGCAAATTTTTGTATGAACGGCAACGCTTCAATAAGTATACCTGCTTTTTTAATTAGTTCTTCCATATTTTTCCCCTTTTACAGATAAAATCCTGCATTTTTAAGCCCTGTGGTTTCATCTAAGCCAAACAATATGTTCATATTCTGAACTGCCTGACCTGCTGCTCCTTTAAAGAGATTATCAATTGTTGAAACAACAACTGCACGGTTTAATCTCTCGTCAACAACAACGCCAATATCTACAAAGTTTGAGCCTGCAACAAATTTTGTTTCAGGTAACTCTCCCTTATCCTTAACTCTTACAAAATATTCATTCTTGTAATATTCCTTGTATAAATCAACAATTTCCTCTGTTGTGCGCTTTTCTTTAAGATTAATGTAAATTGTTGAGAAAATTCCTCTTTTTTGAGGAATTAAGTGTGGTGTGAATGAAATCATAATTCCTTCACCTGCAAGCTTTGATAATTCCTGTTCAATTTCAGAGGTATGTCTGTGGGTTGCAATCTTATATGCCTTTGTGTTTTCAGTACATTCACAAAAGCTGTAAGCAAGATTTGAACTTCTTCCTGCACCTGTCACTCCTGATTTTGCATCAACAATTATATTTTTTGTATCTCCCAGACCACTTGCTAAAAGAGGTGCTGCACCAAGTATTGAACAGGTTGTGTAACATCCTGGGTTTCCGATTAGCCTTGCACCCTTAATTTTATCTCTGTGCAATTCGCATAAGCCATATACAGACTCTTTTAAAAGCTCAGGTGATGAATGCTCTTCACCATACCACTTTTCATAAACAGATATATCATCATATCTGAAGTCTCCGCTTAAATCTATAACCTTTAAACCTTTTTCAATTAACTGAGGAATAACAGTCTTTGATGCTCCATGTGGCAAAGCAGTGAATGCGACATCACATTTTGCAACCTCGTCTAAATCCAATTCCTTACATTCCTTATCAAGTATATGCACAAAGTTTTTGTAAACATCTGATATTTTTTGTCCGTCAAATGAATGTGAGCCTAAAAATTCAATGCTTACATCAGGGTGATTTGATAGAATTCTTACCAATTCTATTCCTGCATAGCCTGTAGCTCCCAATACTGCAACTTTAATCATAATAATTCCCTCTCTTACTCGTATTCTTTAATCAGCAATGCTCTTATATAGCCCTTTGACTTATCAGTGGAATCAATATAAAAGCCTCGTCCGTAATAGAATCTGATAAGTGAAGAGATTTTTGCAGCGGTATGCAATGATATTCTCTTAATACCATTTTTCTTCATAATTCTGTCAACCAAATTCATTATAGACTTTCCGATACCATTATTTTGCGAGGTGACTTTAACACCAAATCTGCTAAAATATGCTGTATTATCATCAAAAACCTCTACCCTGACACTTCCAACAGGAACTCCATCAGACAAAGCAATTAAAACAATTTTTGTGTCTATATCTCTTTTAACATCTTCATAAGTTTCGGTAAGAGCTGCAGTTGTTTCAATCCCTGCAAGCTCAGCATATTTTATAAAAGCCTCTTTTGTTATGCTCATAATGTCATCAATATCATCATATGTTGCCATTCTCACTTCAAAAACCGACTGATAATCCATCATTTATCTGCCCTCCTGCATAAGTGTTGCCATAACTGCTTTTTGTGCATGAAGTCGGTTTTCAGCTTCATCAAAAATCACACTGTTTGCTCCATCAATAACATCCTCTGTTACCTCATAGCCTCTGTATGCAGGAAGACAATGCATAAATAGTGCATCACTTTTCGCATTTTTAAACAGTTCTTTATTAATCTGATATGGCATAAATATTTTAATTCTTTCTGCCTTTTCATCCTCTTGTCCCATACTAACCCAAGTGTCAGTATAAACAATATCTGCATTCTTAATTGCTTCAACAGGGTCTTCGGTAATAATTAAATCTGCACCGCTCTTTTTGAAATCTTCCTTGGCATTATCTATTACTTCCTGATTTGGCATATAACCTTGGGGAGATGCAATTGCACAGTCAATTCCCATTTTTCCGCAGCCATACATAATTGAGTGTGCCATATTATTTCCATCGCCGATATATGTAAATTTAAGATTTTCCAATGTGCCTTTTTTCTCATAGACTGTCTGCAAGTCTGCCAAAACCTGACATGGATGCAAAAGGTCTGTTAATGCATTTATTACTGGAATATCTGCGTGTTTTGCAAGTTCTATAACATCATCATGAGAGTAAGTTCTTATCATAATACCATCTAAATATCTCTCCAATACTTTGGCAGTATCATAAATTGTTTCTCCTCTGCCAAGCTGAATGTCATTGGCAGACAAGAATAGAGGATAACCACCCAACTGTGTCATTCCAACTTCAAATGATACTCTTGTTCTTGTTGATGACTTTGAAAAAATCATACCCAATGTCTTATCTTTCAGAATTTTATGTTGAATTCCTTTTTTTAAATCTGTTTTAAGCTCAATAGAAAGCTTTATTAAGTTTTCAATTTCTTCTTTCGTTAAGTCGTGTAAGCTAATAAAATCTTTCATTTTATATTTCCTCCAAAGTGGTTTTTAAAGCATTTATAAATGCATCAATATCTTCTTTTGTTATGATTAACGGCGGTGCAAGTCTTAGTGTGTTTTTGCAAAGACTTGTTAAATATTTTTTCTCAAATAACTTGTTAAACACAGCTTTTGCAATGCTTTCCTCAA
>JAZNOH010000209.1:0-1953 GCA_045580715.1 Clostridia bacterium | reverse complement strand
AATTATCCAATTTTAAAAATTTTAATAATTAGTACTTTTGACACTATTTTCAATAGTTTTTGCATAGCACTCCTCAAAATAAGCAATATGCTGAAATAATATGGTGAAAATTTTTACCCCCTTATTCATATATTTTTGACCATTTTCTAAAATTCTGAAAATAGACTAAATTCATGTTACCATGTGACTAATCAGACACTATTCTCTTATACTTTTCTATTCGTAACACATCTATAACTAAAGCTTACTGTGGTTCAGCCTTAAATTATGTTTAGAAGTATAGTAATAAAAAAGAGTATTCCCAAATGTTATGAGAATACTCTTTTTATCTTTTTATTTTATAAACTATTATTACCAGGAGTATGAGTTGCAGGAACCCTTATTGTCAAGTCAGAAAGTTGCTCAGAATTAGTACTTGCAACTGCTACTATTTTATCACAATTATCCCAAGTAGCTTCATAAGCATCATTCTTGATACCAGACATCAACTCTTTTACTTGGGAATGAGTTACTTTATGCAACCTACCATAATTTAAATCTACGAAAACCCATTCACCATTTATATATACTTGAGCACAAGCGTGAGTGATATTATATGAGCCTATCATACGAGTTGAGAATCCTAAATAATCATAACACAACATGTAAAGATGAGAGTCACCATCACAGTCTAAGTGACCACCACCAAAAAGCCATTTGTAAACATTATTATTCTGAGCATCAGTATTTATACCATTGCCATTTGGCTTAGCATAATTATCATACAAATATTCCTGCATTTTTCCTACGAAATCTCCAGTTACTCCCAAACTCATTACTTGATTCTTATCAGAATAACCTAATTCATTGTCACAGAATTTCAAGAAAGTTCCCTTTGCATAATACCCCATTGCACCTTGACCACCACGATAAGCTCTATTAGCCTCTTGTTTAGAAGCATAATTGTATGCTTCATCCATTACTGACATTACCTTATCATACTCCTGTTGGTTTGCACAACCATAAGTATGATTGCCATACTTCGTATTGATATACCCAGATTGAGATTGGATAGTTACACCACCTGTAGGGTCTGATTGCCAGTTAGTATTTGGAATGTTCTTGTAAGGTTTACTTGTCTGCACTTGACCTGGTTGGACAGGAGTTACTACTGTTTCACCGCCAGGATTTGAAGGCTTTTCAGGAGTTACAGGAGTTTGAGTCTCTGGAGCCTCTACTTTTACACGAACATCTGGGTTGGCTACCCTATGAATGATTGCAGCTGCTTCTGCTCTTGTGATAGAATCTTCAAGTCTGAAGCCACTGTTATCACCTATTAAGATACCCGCTCTGAATAAATCTTGAACCATTTGGTTGTTCGTCTGTTCAGGCATTAACGATAAGTCGTTTTGAACACCAGTCTTGAAAGCTGCGCTTGGAAGTGACTGTCTGAAATAACGAGCCATAGTACCCCTTGATATATTAGTATCAAAATCAGATTCTTTTGAAGTAGGAAGGCTATGGTCTTGACAATATGCATAAATTCCTGAAGCCCAGTGGTCAGAAGTAGGGGAATAATCATTGATTACATCAGGATTACCATATTGATAAATGGCATGAACTTTAGCCATTAGAGTCATAGCCTCTGCATGAGTGAGAGTTCCATTTGGATTGAATTGATTGTTACCAATACCATTGATGATGCCAGAGGCAGAAGCCTTTGATACATCGTTGTAAAACCAAGCATTTGAGGGGACATCAGTAAATTGCATTGGAGGGTTAGACCAGTTAAAGTCACTAAAACTCATAGGTTTAACAGAAGGAGTCTGTTGTTGAGTTGATTGACCACTACCTAAATTATTACCCGCTTTTGCATTGATTTCATTTATAGTATTCTGCATTTGAGTTACTAATACCCTTTGAGAACTGTTTGAGTTGTAGCCTACTTGAGAAAGGTTAGTATCCACACCATCC
>JAZNOH010000208.1:0-1611 GCA_045580715.1 Clostridia bacterium | reverse complement strand
ATAAGACTTTTTCAAGCAAATAATTAAAGAACCATCCTCTACTTGATGCTTTGTAAAATTTAAACTATTCCAAGCACTACACAAATCATCAAGTTTTAATAATTCAGAGCCTACAATTTTAGCCTCAAAACTTGTCAAACTTCTCTCAGCACCAGATAAATAAACACAATAATGCTCAAAAGTATTACTACCAGCATCTTCATTATAAATTATATGCTTTAACCAACGATACTCGTCAGGCACCAAATAAATTAAAGTACTATCAAATTCATCCTCTGCCCAAGAAATAGAAACACGCCAACCAAGAGAATCTGCATACTTTACAAACTTATCACACTTATCCTGAAGTGACAAAGACATACAAAAACCCCCTTAATATTTTAATAAACGCCTGCCAGTCTTTGCATAAGCCTTTTTGAAAGCAGCACCCAAATTTCCTTCCCAGAAATACTTTGATGGAATACCCAAACCATTGAAAGTATCACAAAGCCTTTTTATATTCATCATCTCAGAAGAAACTATTTGAACCTCACGATAACTCAAACAAGAAACATTTTTCATATTAAAATGAGGAATAAACTTTACAACAGAACCACTCTCTTCTGCAGATACTACAAAATTTATATCACCCTTATGAAGCCACCTATGATTATCATTTATCAAATACAAATCATAATAAACCTCTTTCGGATTATTTACATCATAACCCATTTCTTTACCAGCTGCACGCCAACCTAACATATCCAACTGACGAACAAAAGTATCACATTTTTCTTGCAAGTTCATAGAAATACCCCCATTATAGTTTTATTCCCTTATTCTTTAAAGAACCATCCCAAATACTACGAATTTTACAAATATAACCATTTCTATTTTCACCAAAAGAAGAAGAAGCAACACAAATAGGGACATCCTTACCCTCCATTGCCAACTGTATCTTCTCTTTCGCAGTTAAATACTTCTTTTTCATACCCTACACCACACTTAAAATTTAGACCTTTTATCTATTTCAGATATACAAGCAATCATACCACTTGACACCATTTAATCATTATCACAGGCTCCACAATCACAGCCATCACCAAAACCATCAAAGCCATCATAACCACCACTAAAGTCAAAGCCACCTCTTGCTTCTGCCTTTATTTTTGCTTCCATCCTTTTATTATAATCCTTATTCAAACTCTTAAATAAACCAAGTCTTTTCTGCTTTTGAGCCTTTTCCATATCCTCTTTAATTACACGCAAATCATCTAATAATTCTTCATTATGATAGATACTTCCATTTTCAGACATATAAATCAACCCTTTTTATATCAATCTTCATCCTCTTTCAACAATGCAGCACCATTACTTACAAATTCCTCAAATTGTTCATCAAAATTAGGAACAGAACCCCTACGATTTGGAGTACACAAATAAGTTACCAAACCTATTAAACCCAAAGAACCTATTGTTATACCCAAATTACGCAATTTTACAGACTTTTTCGCATCAGAACTCAATTTGTTCGCACGCTTTATTGCTTTTACATCATCCAACAAGTCTGAATTGGAATAAATGCTACCATTATTATTTTCTGACATACAAAACACCTCAAATTTTAGAGTT
>JAZNOH010000207.1:0-8993 GCA_045580715.1 Clostridia bacterium | reverse complement strand
ATAAGGACGATTTTTTTGAATTTTGGTCTTATTATCCTAAACAAAGAGCGGGAAGTAAGGAAAAGGCGTTTAAATCTTATTTAAAGGTTATTAAAGAAAAAAGAGCTACCCACGAGCAACTTATGAAGTCTGTTATTGCTTATGGGAAATCTGATGAAGTTGCAAGAGGT
The DNA here is from genome assembly GCA_045580715.1 of Clostridia bacterium. GTDB lineage: Bacteria > Bacillota > Clostridia > UBA1381 > UBA1381 > RGIG1988. The sequence goes on along the minus strand of JAZNOH010000207.1, from coordinate 8,823 downwards.
TTTGCTAAAGGGTGTAGTGCTTGGCTTAATGACGATAGATTTTTATCTGATTACAGTATTAGAAAGCAATTAACTTTAGGAGAGCAAATTGATGAACACAATTTGAGACATTTAGAGAAAGCTTGGGGGACAAGGACAAATGGATTTTGAAAAGTTTGATAAAAATCTTTCAGCGTTGCTTTATTTTAAGAGGGTCAAATCTAATGAGATTGCAACGAAGTATCTTTTTAATTTAATGACAAATGATTTTACAGATGAAGAATTTGAAAAGATGTGTCTTGATATTTGCAAAACCGAAGACTTGTATGGAAGATATCCTGATCCGAAGTTGTTTTATTCACGGAAAATAGAAAGTGAAAAAACTATTTTAATTGAAGAAGGTCTTTTTTTTCTTGATGACACAATGCCAGAATATAAAGAGTATCTTCAGGGCTTTTCAGATGATGAAATGTTAAAAGTTTGGAAATGGATTTATGATAAAAAGAAAGGACAAATGGTAAGCCAAAACTGGATAATTGAAAGGATAAAGCAATTCTCCAACCATAAGCCTGCTGTTCGGGCCATACCCACATTGTCAGAGATAAAAGGGCTTTTAGAAGAAAGGAAAAACAATGATTAAGTCAAAAATTTTATTTATGTTGCTGATTAAAATTTACAAGATAAAATGTCTTAATAAAAGATTAAGTAAAAAATTATCATTGAATATGAAGACATATCCTTTTATTTCTGAGTATATAACCCGTTTGGAGGGAGAATTAAAAAAATCTAATGAGGCAATAAATGATATTAAGAGAATATTAGACAGAGATTGTCTTATGACAACAACAGAATATGCTGTTATGGATGTTGTAAAAAGTTATTTAAAAAATAGGAGAGAAAATGGCAAAAACAGAATTTAAAACTCTAGATGAAGTATTTATGATTATGAAAGATGAATATAGAAAAATGATTATGAATGATGAATATAGAAAAAAAATCTCTAGTGTTGAAGAACTTAAAGAAAAAATTCATATTTTAAATGAAGCTAATATGAAACTTGAAAATGAACTTGGTTCTTTAAGTGATTTTTATACACAGAAAATTAGTGTTCTTGAAAATAAGAATAATGAGCTTCAAAATTATGCTGAAGATCTAAAGTTAAAACTTGGAGAGACACTTCAACAGTTAGGAACGGCTAACCTCGTTATAAAGCAAGTAGCAGATAGTTGGTGTGGAATTGCTGGGAAACAATGGTGTCCTGTTTTTGATTACATAGAAAGGTTTGATGTTAAATGATAACCATAATTGGTGAGTTGTATTCATCAAAAAACAGTAAGCAGATTATTAATAGAGGGGGTAGGAGTTACCTTATCCCCTCCAGTCAATACAATGCACATTTAAAGCCGTTGCAGAAACAACTTTTTTTGTATAGGTATAACTGGAAAAGAGAAATAGAAAACGCTTGTAAGCCGTTAAAAGTCACTTTTAAGATATACAGAAAGACAAGAAGACGATTTGATTATATCAATATAATTCAGGGTTTAGCTGATGAGATGGTCCGTGCAGGTTGGCTGGTTGATGATAATGCTGATGAATTTATACCTGTTTTTGAACCTTATGAAGTAGATAAAGATAAACCAAGAGTAGAAATATCAATTATAAAACAATGACTTATAAAATAATTTAAAAAAAATGAAAAAAAATGAAAAAAATGCTTGTAATTTATTTAAATATATTATATAATTAAAGTATAGAGAAAAACAAAACACGAAAGGAGACAAAATGAAAAATCTGAATAAAATGACTTTTGCAGAATTGAGAAAAAAGTATCTCAAATGTATCAAAGTTGAGGAAAGAACGAGTAGGTTTAATTCTTTATCCTATGATTTAAGTGAAGAGATTTACAAACGGCAACGAGCTTTGATTTATAAAACTTGTTGCTGGGCCTTAGATAATAAAGGTTCTAATCAGTTTTTTATGGCAAAAATGCATACTGACGCAACAATGAACGAATTATTTGCAAGTGATGACCATTATGAAATCGGTTCACACTATACGAAAAACAGATGTCCCGTTTTAATTTGGTTTAAATAATGGAGGTAAAAATGAAAGTAGAAATGGAAGAAATAAAAGATTTAGAAACAATTTTGAACGAAAAATGGGTGGTTCAAGAAAATATGGAAAGATACGGTGGGTCGTTCGTTAAGAATTTAGGAATAGCGCTTGTTCACGCAGATATTAAAAATACTCTAAAGATAAGAGAAGCATTTCCAGAATATTGGAAAACTTATTTAAATCTTAAATAACACGAAAGGAGACAAAATGAAAAAGATTTTTGAAAGTTACATTGATAAACTGAAAACTGAAAAAGATAAGAATGGAAAGCTCAAAAATTATTGGGCCACAGTAAAAGAGGAAAAATTTTGGGCTGACTGTTGGAAAGCTGTAGAACAATCAGGATTAAAGTTTGACGGCAAGCATATAACCATCACACAGAATGGATTAACATTTGATTATGTGGCTTATAAGAATAAAATGCTACTTGTTTATCCAAAGAGTAAAATTGATGTTGAGCTTGTCTATAAAGGAGATGAGTTCAGCTTTAAAAAAGAAAATGGAGTTATTGAATATTCGCATACGGTGGCTAACCCTTTTAGTCATAAAGATGAAGATATTATCGGTGGATATTGTGTTATAAAAAACAAAAGAGGAGAGTTTTTGACAACTTTATCAAAAGATGAAATTACTAAAGCAAAATTAGTTGCGAAAACAGATACTATTTGGAAAGCGTGGTATTCTGAAATGTGTAAAAAAACTGTCATAAAAAAAGCTATTAAATTTCACTTTGATGATATTTATACCGAAATGGAGGAAGAAGATAATAAAAATTATGATCTAGACAAACCAGTTGAATCTGCTGTTCCTGTTGAAGATAAAAACTTAACATTGTTTAAAGAAATTGTTAAGGATTTTGAAGATAAGCAAGAATGGATTGATAAATTCTTTGATGCTGATATTGAAGAACGCCGTGCTATTTATAAAAATGCTTTAATCAGAAAAAAGGGGGTAAAAAATGATAATCCATAATTTTGACCAAAGGTCTGATGAATGGCACAACATCAGAATTGGGAAGTTCACAGGGTCAAACTTCCATAGTTTTATGAAACCGTCAGAAACAAGGAAACGGCTTATATTGGAAAAGACAGCAGAGTTGATTACTGGTATTAGTCAGTCAAAAAGAATTGTTACTGATGATATGCAAAGGGGTATTGATTTAGAAGATGAAGCTATTTTAGCTTATGAATTAACTACTGGCAATATAGTTGAAAAGGTGGGCTTTATTGAAAAAGATAAATACACAGGTTGTTCGCCTGATGGACTTGTTGGCTCTGACGGTATTATTGAAGCAAAAAGCCCTAAAGATTCTGTTTATATTAAGCAGGTTATAAGTAAAAAAATAGACCCTGTTTATTATACGCAAATGCAGTATAACTTATTTATATCTAAAAGAAAGTGGTGTGATTATATTGCTTATAATGTGAATTTTAACCCATACATAGTTAGGTATGAAAGAGATGAACCTTATATTAAAGAAATCAGTATAGCATTAGATCAATGTATAAGGGAAGTTGAAGAAAATATTAAAATTTTTAATGAAAGGAGAATAAAATGAATACAGAATTATGTCAATTTATCCAACGAATTGAAAGACTTGAAGATGAGAAAAAAGAATTAAGTGCGGATATTCGTGAAATATTTGCAGAGGCAAAGGGCAGGGGATTTGATACAAAGGTAATGCGTCAAATTTTAAAGTTAAGAAAAATGACACCTGCTGATCGTGCTGAAAATGAATTTTTGAGAGATGAATATAAAAAACTTGTTGGTATTGATGATTAATTAAATATAGGGGGCTATAATGAAGATTATCTGTTATAATCAAAAAATGTTAGATATTGCTATTGATGATATGTATAATAAGTTGTCTGAATATGGCTCCCTTGCTTTAGAGTATAACAAACCATTTAGAGATGTTACTATTCGTCAACAGGGATTCTTTTGGGGAGCGTTAGTTGATTCCATATATAATTTTCTATTATCCCAAGGGAATAAATATACTCCAGATGAGATTAAAGAAAATTTGTATCAAGCTGTTAGTCCGAAAGTAAAAATCACACAGTTTAATGGAAAAGTTTATGAAGTGCCTAAAAGAATATCAGAAATGAGTCTTGAAGAAATGAGTGACTTTATTGATAAAACAATTTGGCTATGTGATAATGCAAGAGCTTTTAAAGGCTTAATTTTGCACCCATCAATTAGACATACTTGGATCAGGCATATAACAAAAGAGGATTTAAAGAACTTAAATGTATCTCACTTTCCTATCAGATGTCAGGAATATTTAGAATATATTAGAAAGCAGGCCTGCGTTTGTTGTGGAAGATTCACAACAGTTGAAGCACACCATTTAAAAGAAATAGGTTTTTCAGGAATAGCAACAAAAAGTCCTGATTATTTAGTTATTCCTTTATGCTCTTTTTGTCACAGAGAATACCACCATAAAGGTAAAGATGAGTTTATGAAAAATCTTGATTGGATCACGAAGTATATATCTATATTGAATTTTTGTTTTGTAAATTTTAACAAGTGGTATTACCATAAATAAGGAGAATTGATAATGATTTTAAGTTTAGATGATATTTTAAAAAAAGCAGAGAGAGATGGTATTAGCAGGGGAGCTATTGGGATAAAAGTATTTGGGAGAAAAGCTTATGCAAATATATACACAAGGAAAAACCCAGAGTATGAAACTATTGTCAAGATTTATAATGCTTATCTTGAATTGCTTGAAGAAAAAAACAATAAAAAACAATGATTTATAAAATAATTTAAAAAAAATGAAAAAAATGAAAAAAAACGCTTGTAATTTATTTAAATATATTATATAATTAAAGTATAGAGAAAAACAAAACACGAAAGGAGACAAAATGAAAAAATACATCAGTTTTACAATGGACTTAATCGGAACAGTAATTTTATTTGCTGGTCTTTATGCTTTATTACTTGTAGGCTCTGCTTATGAAGATCAAAAGCGTTGTGATAATGGAGCCGAACAATTTTGTGTAGTGGAGGACTAAAATGGAAATTTTTGAAATGGAAAAAGAATTTAACGACTTGATGAAAGCAGGCCAAGAGTTATTAGAGAAAATGAAAGAAAACCATATTGCTGACGACAGCAAAAAGGTTCGGTGGAAGCCTAAAGATGGGGAAACATATTATTATGTAGTTTCAAACGGAGAAATTGACTATAGCTTTTGGATGGCAGATGCAACGGATGAAGGAAGATTTAATTTTGGAAACGTCTTCAAAACCGAAGAAGAAGCTAGAAAAGCTATTGATACACTTGGAACAGAGAAACTTAAATTAATTTTTAGGATTGATTAAAGGGGTTTTAATGGTTATTTACGATTATATTTACCAAAGAGGCAAATACTGGGCTTATAGAGATGAAAAGAAAGGCGTGTTTGTCATTTGTAGAGATGATGCTGAAAAAGGTTATGCAGATGTTGTTGGTTTTTTAAGTGATTGGGAAACAGCAAAAAAGGCAGTAGATAAAGCAGGAGGGTTAAAATGATAAGAGAAGCGATAATTCTTACAAAAGCAGAAATACAATGCAAAAGATTCTTAAATGATGAAATAACTCTAGAAGAATTGATTAGAAATTTAATTGGGTTAAAAGAACAGGGGTAAGGACTTTAATGTCCTTAACAAAAAGGAGAAATGATATGAAAGAATATGAAAAAGAGATTTTATCAGTAGTGAGAGAAGCAGTTGTAAATGGGATTAAAGGTCTTGGTAGTTATAATAGCCCATTTTCAAGAATAGCTGAATCTGTTGCTAATGAACACGCCATTGAAATAAAAGAAATACTTAATAATTGTATGAAAGATGTTTTGTCTGATGGTGAATTTAAAGCTGAAATTAGAAAAGTTATTGGTCAAAAGGTTGTTAGAGAATTTGCAAATCAAGCAGAATCTTGCATAGCACGAACAGTCCAAAAATTAAAGCAAGATGAAACATTTAGAGCAAGATTAACAATAGCCATTGATGACTTGCTTAAAGAATATGAAAGAAAATAAGGAGTTGATATGGGTGATATGGCAGAACAATTTAAGGAGCTATCAGAAATCCATAAAGAACAGCGAGAAAGCCGTTTTAACAAGTGGATAGATGTTATTCTTGCTAAAGGTGGTAAAGAGCTCACACACGGAGTTTATCGACTTGGAGAATGGGATTTATACCCTTATAAAGCCGGTGCTAGAAATTATAAAACAGGACAAAGGGTTTATATTGGAAAGGTATTGAGATGACACAAAAATTTAATTATGAAGTTGGTAAAAAATATTATTATGTTCCAGATGATGAAAGAGAAAAACCACGCTATGTGGAAGTTTCAAAAATTGGTAGAAAGTATGCCCATTTTGAAAATGAAGAGTTATATGCTGAATTAGATGAAGATTATTTAATTCTTAAAAATTATGGTGTTAGAGGACGTTTATATTTAAATGAAAATCACTATAACGCTTATTGTATTCTTCAGGATTATTGGTTGCATTTAAGCAGAAGTTATAGATTCCCAACAGTTACTCAATTAAAGTGTCTTCTTATATTAACAGAGCAAGAAGATTTTTTTAGAGAGGTGTAAAAATGAAATATCAAATAATTCTCAAAAACAAAGTCGTTAAAGAGTATCCTTATCGCATACAAGCGGTCATTTGGTGCTTTTTAAAGGGATATGGGTATCAAAAAGGCAGAGGCATTGATAGGTGGATTATTGGTGCAGAGATTAGAGAGGTGCAGAAATGAGTAAAGAAAAACCAGAAGTCGGAGATGTGTGGGTAAGACCGAATGGGAAAAAATATCATATCACAGATATATGTAGTCATTTCATAGGTATTATGTCTGAATCACTTATGGGATATGCTTTCCCAAAGCAACATTTTAACACAGAATTTACTTATGTTGGTAAATGTAAAGTTAATATTAACGATTTATTTGAGGTTGTAGATGAGTAAAGAACTTACAAAAAAATGGAAGAGTGGAGAGCTTGAATGTGGGGAGTATTATTTGAAATATACAGATGGGACAACAGATAGAGAGTATCTTGACTGGGCTAATGTATATGGTGTAGCACAGGAAAAAGGGTTTTCAACTGAACCTTGTGATATTGAAGAAGTCCTTGCACCAGTTCCTACATACGATGAATGGGAAGAACTACAAGAGTCTAATGATGGATTGTCAAAGCTTATGTTTAAATCACTAATGAATAGATTTGTTAAAGCAGATGAAGAAAGAGAAAGACTTGAAGAACAACTGAAAGAAGCGAACAACTTATTATTGGGTTTTTTAGATGAAAACATTTGCTCTTTTGACCATAATGGATATTGTCAAGAACATTCTAGCACAGAACCAGATTATAGGTGTATTCAACAACAGTTAAAATGGTATTTCAAAAAATATGAGGTGTCAAAATGACTTGGGAAGAATTAAAAGAAAAATCAGAAAAATTGGGGTATTGGGAAATTTATGATGTCGGTGATATACCGTATTTTGATGGAGATGACTCTTGTTTTTTAAGAAATATTAATGGAAATATATATTTTTGTAAAGACGGGACAATAGATTGTGATGGCTATGATATTCTAGCAGAAAACAGAACTCCCAAACAAATGTGGCAGATTATGGAGGCTCTACAATAATGAAAGAAAAAACAGTTGATATTGGATTAACCTTTGAAGAAAGTTGGCTTGTTAGAGAATTATTGTCAGGTTTTTTAATAGTGCTCGAAGCACAACCAGACTCTGACTTAAAGAAAGACTTACATAAAAGAGCTACTAAATTGCTTTGTCGGTTTGAAAATGTTTATGGTGGTCGTATTGGTTTAGAAAAGTATAAGGAAAATGAAAATGAAAAAATGTAATCACGATTATGAAATACAAATTGTAGGAAGAAACGGACAAAATTCTTGTCCTGATGTTAAATTTATATATGACGGCACAATTACTTGTTTTATCGGTGTTAATCAGATTTGTAAAAAATGTGGTTATTGTAAAGGTGCAAGTGCTATTTTAATTAGAGAAGCCATAGAGAATTTAGGTTTGCAAGAAATACAAGAAGAACAGCCCAAAAAGAAATGGTATCAAAAATTATGGAGTGGGAAATGATCAATATTGAAGAATTGACACCGTCTATGAAAAAAGGCTATGTGGCTATGAATAGAAACGGTTATTGGACTTGGTTTGATAAAGAGCCTTACCCTGATGAAACTTGTGGGTTTTGGCGTGGATTAGGAAAAGCAGTTTATCTTAAAGATTGTTTTTCCATTATGCCTGCTGAAGATTGGAAAAAGAGTTTGAGAAAGGTAGGATAATGAATGATACAGCAAAACTTCCAGATTTTAACAGAAAAATCTATCTTTTTAAGAAAGATAAAAAAGGATTTAATGATATGTATGAATATACAGGAAAAGCCCTTACAGAACAAGAATGGAAGATTATGATAGATAAGAATAAGTTTTTTACTTGGTCTTATAAAGCGTGGTTTTTTAATGATTAGAGGCGTTAAATGAGAATAAAAACAGATAATGTAACTATTTTTTTAAGTGTTTTAAAAAAATCAGATAAAAAGATTATTTCTATAAAAATTGGGAATAATCCAAAAATTGATATAGAGGTTCCAGATAGTGTAGTTAAACAGCATTTTGCTGATACTCATTTCATAAAAAACATAGTCGGATATTTAATTAAGGATTAAAAATCAATGACTTATAAAATAATTTAAAAAAAA
>JAZNOH010000206.1:0-1759 GCA_045580715.1 Clostridia bacterium | reverse complement strand
CTTAACCTTTACTACACACTTATTATAACATAAATGTCAGATGTAGTCAACAGTTAATGCGAAAATATTTTAAAAATATCTCACAAATTTTAAAAATATCTATAACTAAAACGAGCGTTACCGAAGTAACGCTCTATCGTAGTCAGCAAGTACAAAATATAAAATCTCTGTATAAGTATAAATAACCCATTCGGACTATCCATTATCTCATAAAGATAAGTAGCCTTAACATAAGACTACTCATTGATTATGTAAACTTTGGCAGTAGTATTATATTTAGCAGCAAAACAAGCAGAATGAGAATTACAGAAAACATCAATCCTATTCCCCTTAATAGAGCCGCCCCTATCTTCAACTGTTCTTATACCCAATCCTTCGATATACACTTTTGTACCAAAAGCAAATCTTTTATCCATTGCAATAGTTCTACCCTCTGTTGCATAAGTACCCATTGCTGTCTTTCCATACGCAGGATTTGAAGGCGACTTACCACAGCAACTCGAACAAGCACAATAACCTGTTAATTTGAAGTCACCAGCATAAGTCATATTCTTATATATTAGCAATTCCTGTTGTTCATTTTTTAGACTTACTAATTGAGCATTTATCTCAATTTGTCTATCATTATTTTCTTTCCAAATTTCCTTTGCACGAACTATGATAGCATCATCTTCAGACATACCCAATGCACGCGCATTATTAGCCATATCGTGAGCCACCAATTTACTTGAATCACAATTCGATAATTCTGATTCCAATTCTGCTATAGTAGAGTCTACCACAGCAGCCCTTTGTTGCTTCTCGGCTACAGTATCCGCAAAAACCAAAGAAGATTCTGCAAATACCACACTTACAACCATTACGATACACAACAAAAGTTTACTCATTCTTAGCATAAAACCGAACCTCATTTCTTTATTTCGTATTTACGCCAGTTTACTTTTAAATTGTACCCTAATTACCAACTACATAATTAATTATACCACAAAATATGAAAAAAATCAAGAAAAATCTTAGAAATTTTCCAAGTTTATACAAATCTTATAGTTTTGATATGATATTTACAGCAAATTTAGGCATAAAAATAGTGAGGCTTTTACACCTCACTATTTTATATCACAAATTTATCTCTTAAGAATTTGCTTTTTCCCAATAATCCTTATTAAGAGCCTCAAGTTGCTTTCTATCTTCAACTCTTTCAAGAGCAATTTGTTCACGCAAAGCCTTGATTTCTTCCATACCAGTTACAAGAGTATTCCAAGACTCTGTAAGAGTACTTGCCTTTAACGCAGAAGTACCAGATAACCTTGTCGCCATCTTTGCCTGCTCAACAGCATTACGAGCATTTTCCGCAAACATACGATTTGTTTCATCATCAAGAGCCTGAAGGCTTCTAGCCTGAATCGCCTGACGCTTAATCTGTAAAGCAGTAGCAACATTCTGCTTAAACAAAGGTAAAGTCACCACAAGAGCAGATTCTACCTTTCTATTAAGAGTAGCATTTGTATAAATCAAAGACTTTAACATAGGCAAAGACTGTAAAGCCGCCTGCTCACTCATACGAAGGTCTTGAACCCTCTGTTCGAGCAAATCACAAGCATTTTGAGCTTCTGTTAATTCAAGAGATAAAGCACCCTGTTCACCTGCAACCTGAAGTTCATTACGCTTTGATTCACAAATACCCTGAAGTCTTTTTACGCCTTCATCACCAGCCTGAATATATTCAACAGTCTTATAGTAGTTTTCTACACAAGCATCA
>JAZNOH010000205.1:0-3189 GCA_045580715.1 Clostridia bacterium | reverse complement strand
TTTGAAAGAGAATTATTAGGGGTATCTGAATTTAAGATTTTGATTACTCATACTCATCCTGACCATATAAGTGGTTTAAGTTTATTTATTCAGTATGCTTATTTTACTTTACATAAACCTGTTCTTGTAATAACTCCTTCTAATGTAGTTTATGAAGATGTGAAAACATTGTTGGGTATAGAGGGTTGCGATTCTTCGTGGTATGAAATTGTAAGTTGTGATACTTATGCTTCTGGTTGGTTACATTGTGCGGTACAAGTTGAACATTCCCCTCAGTTAGAAAATAAGTGTTATGGCTATGTATTAGATGTGTTGGGTACTCGTATTATTTATACAGGAGATACTTCTAAATTAGACATGTTTTATCCTTATTTGGATTATCCTTTTGCAAAAAAATTTGAATTATATATGGATACTTCAGTTCATTATGGAATGATTCATTTAAAGTTGGATGAAACATTACCTTTATTAAAGGAAATAGTTTCAAAGGGTGCTAAAGTTTATTTAATGCATTTAGATGATATATCTTCTGCAAAAGATATTGTAGAGAATATTGAGGGTATAGAAGTAGTTGAAGTTGAATAAATGGGGCTTTGTGCCCCTTAATATGCTGGTGTGGCGGAATTGGTAGACGCGCTTGCCTTAGGAGCAAGTGTTAATTCGTGCAGGTTCGAGTCCTGTCACCAGTACCATAAGTTTATGTGTAGAGGTGAAAATAATGGGTAAAATTTTGTTAATATCTTTTGGTATTCTTTTTGCTCTCTTTTGTACTGTTGCTTTATGGTGTTGTTTAGTAGTTGGTAAAATGTCTGATGAAGTAAGTGAGAGACATTATGCTGAATATTTAAAGCGTAAGGAAAAGGAACAAGTTCCGAATTGGGATAATGCTGCATCAAAGGTTGCAGATGTTAAAACAGGAGAGTAATTTATGGTTGAAAGTATAATAGTAGTTGGTGTAATAGCATCAGGTATTTTGTGGTGTTGTTGTGCAGTAGCTGGAAAATCTGATGAAGACGCAGAGAAATCGTTGGATGGTCACACAATTTCTGAATAATTCTGCAGAAAAATATTAAATTTTGCATATGCTATTGCATTTGTAACATATATGTGTTATACTTATAAATGTAATAAAGGTTAAGGCAATTAGTTGTTTTAATTGATTATTACTAAAAGTATAAATGTTTTGGAAGGTAGACTTAGAAGCAGTCATCCTCTAAGGAGTGAATAAATAACTCCCTCGCTTGTTAATGCTACAGAAATTAGTTTTCAATTAGTAGGGTAATAAAGAAGACTAAATTTCGAGTGAGTTAATCCTACTATTTGTTCTTTGGCGTAAAAGCACACCAAAACAAATAAGAGTACCATTTACTACTTCCTTATAAAAGGTTTGCTATGGCATATAATCAAAAGGAAATGGTGTAGTTATAGAATAGTTAGTTTTCCTCCTATCTATAATGAATGTCGGTATGGAAGAGGTTGAGATAACATCAATACAGAAAGTACCTTAAACTTTCACAATCTCTACGCGGGTGTGGCGGAATAGGCAGACGCACAGGACTTAAAATCCTGAGAATGTGAATTCGTGGGGGTTCAAGTCCCCCCACCCGCACCAAATTTTATAAGTGGTTTGGTTCGAGTCCAATCTGGTGGTCAGACATTGTAAAATGTATCAGTTCGATTCTGAATGGTGTAATTTGGTAGCATACTTATAAAATTTTTATATACAAGTATAGTTTAAAGTAAAACTCTACAAATTGTAGAATGTAGGTGCAAGTCCTACTATTTGTACCATGCTACCTTTTATCCACCAAAGGGGTAGCGAAATACGAGTGATTTAGTTTTCAAGGCTATCTTGCTCGTATATATGCCACTGTGTCGGAACTGGCAGACGAGACAGACTCAAAATCTGTTGTCAGCAATGGCGTGTGGGTTCGAGTCCCACCAGTGGCACCAAGCAACTTAATAGTTCCGAAAGGCTTCAATGATACAATCCCAAATGGGTAGACCGAGTACAAGTAGGGCTGGTAGAGAGACTACCAAGTAAATGTGGGAACTCTGAAAGAAGAGAGTGAAACAGGAAAAGAGTAGGGAAATCCTAATGAAACCTGAAAACTACCTTAAACTTGACTGAAACATCAAGCTATACTGGTAGGGTGGTTAAAGAGATATATAATCTAATCTCAAATCCACGCAGTTGTAATACTGGAAATCACAAACTATTTATATGTTGCTTTTATGCAGGTGTAATTTATTGGTAGAATGTCAGCTTCCCAAGCTGAAAGGGTGGGTTCGATTCCCATCACCTGCTCCAATAAATTACTTATTCTGCTTTTTATTGAAATTCATAAGAAACACCTTTGGTGAACTCTACCAACTGTTCCAAATAGGGATAACTCAAAATCATACCAGTGTGAGAGTGAAATAAGTGAGATAGTCTATAATTCAGAAGTCAGTCATAGGGTTATAGATGATGCCTGGTGACAAAAGGGGCTTGAATAATGAGTCAGACTGTGAGTTGGGTTGGCTTGAAGGTTTAGTAAATCTGACAATAATGTTGGCGAGAATAGTGCGTTATGGTAGTAGCTATGACATCGCAAACCTTAGATAGTGGGTAACGATATTATATATGGTATGCAGTTATCCACTTTTATTTTGCATAAAATTTCAAGAATTTTCACATGTGTTATTGACTTTCTTGGATATTGATGGTATAATAAATACATAATTTAAAGTTGATGTGGGCCTTTAGCTCAGTTGGTCAGAGCATTCGGCTCATAACCGAACGGTCCTGGGTTCGAGCCCCAGAGGGCCCACCACGTCATCGAGAAGCCGAACTACGCAATCGGTGGTTAATTCCACAATCGGCGTGTGGCTAAAAAACTAATTTGCTACTACTAATAGTAGTACAATAGGGATTAAACTGAGTTTTGCGGAAATCCAATGGATAGGTTGGCGGTGTTTTAAAGGTTTAGTCCAAATAGTATGTTTATGATGCAGATATTTGGCAAGAGTTTATCACTAAGTCAAATATCTGCTAATTTAATTTTAGGGGGTATTTTATGTTATATCGTGTTACTTTTACTGGTGTTGATGATAGGACTGATGTAAATAAACTTGTTGAATTATCTCAGAAATACCCTTTTGTAGAATTTGGGATTCTTGTTGCTGAAAATAATACAAATAAGGGTG
>JAZNOH010000204.1:0-36973 GCA_045580715.1 Clostridia bacterium | reverse complement strand
GCGACATATCCATAGCGAGTGGTGGAGCGCGTCACGCGTCAGCGTGGCGGGCGTAACCACTCGTACAAACCCAAAAGAAACCTGAACCCCGACGTAGGTCGGGGTGGCAGAAAGCGATGCAACATATTAAGGCCTCACTTTCTGTCGCCCACTCCTAGCGTCGGGGCTCTGATTGTTCTTTTCGTTTACGAGGGGTTCCGCCGCTGCGCGGCTCCACCGCCTCGCTATGGATATGCCGCCCGCTCCGCGGTTTTATATTTTTCATCTTTTATACTGTCTTACTCTTTCTTTTTATGTGCTTTGCGTATTTCTGATTGCAACGACTTGCAAATTGCAATTGCAAATTGACAAATTTTGTCATAGCGGCAGAAAAATCCCCCTACTGTGGTTAGTAAGGGGATAGAATGAAGTGTTGAATAGTTTATTTTAGAAAGAAACAAGCGGTTGATAAGTTGGAAATATCCCTGATTTAGTAAGGGAACTAAACCACAAATTCTGTAATTCTCGTGCAGTCTGTGCGGTTTCAAGTGTCAAATAAAGGGATTCAATAGTGGTTGAAGTATCCCCACTTGTTACTGTTCGTGTTTCCGTAGAATAATTAACTACTTGTTCAGTCAATGAGGTTTTAAGGGTTTCCAATTCATCACTTGTAGGGTATTCTACTTTCCATAAAAGGCTTTCAATTTGTTTAATATCGGTTCTATGGTCTGCTTTAGTTGCTGTAACATTTATAAGCCAATTTCTAGAAGTTGCTCCTAAACTTGTTGCTTGCCAGCATCTACAACCGTCAGTATCAAAAGTAAGGCTGTTATCGTGTTTGCGTTTCATAGGCATACAACGCCAAGAAATACAACCCGATTTTGTGGGAATATTAGGTACTTCTGTAGTATCGCTAACTACACTTAATCGGACAAATTTATACTCTTCTGGTAGAATTAAATCAGTAAAGTTGAATACCGCCGTCATGTTACCGTTAGCAGTTACTTTATTGTCTGAATAAAAAGTCTGTCCTGTTTTGTCTGCATCGTCTGCTTCACCCTCATAAAAGATTTGAACAGCCATATAACCAGTATAATTAGCAACATTATTTTTAGGAATAGAAATAGAAGTAATAAAACCTGAAGTAAAATGTGCTCTACTCAAATCCACGCCTATGAGTGTGGCGTTATCGTTAGTGTAAATGTCAGGGTCATAAGTAGTGTATTCTGAAAATGCCTTTTCACCAAACAAAAAATTCTTTTCAACTGGTGTAAGGTGTATTTCCTCATTCTCTGTATGCTCTACTAATGCTGTTACTGTTTCTCTGTCACTTTCCTACCAATGCAAAGAAGTATCACTAATGTGGGTATTATTAGTAGTGGTAAGTGTTTCTACGCTTGAAGCAAGGTTATTAAAGTTTGTTCTTTCACCTTCCTGCCAATGTAAAGAAGTATCGGTATTATGAGCGGTGCAATTATCCATGTGTAACCCTAAATTTTGCCCCTCTACTGTTACGGTGTTATTGAATGCAGTAACACCATTAACTCTTAACTTACCCTGAACATTAAGGGCTTGTGTTTGTGTTTCTCCTGTAAAGTTATTAGCTCCTGTAAGTGTCGCAAAATTAGCCAACTGCTGATTGATTGCTGTACCACTTTGGGGGTTGTTACTGTTTGGGTCAAAAGTCTAATCTACGGTTAAATTAGAACCCTGTGAAGTATTAGAAAGGGTTAAAGTGTTACCACTATTAGTAATACTTAAACCGTCACCTACATTAAGGCTAACTGCACCTGATAACCCATTAAAGGAAGATACCCCTGCTGCACCTGTTACACTAAATGCTAAATCAGATGCTTTAATTCTTACACTTGTATTTTCCCCATTTTCCCCTGTACCTACTTCATAACCTACAAGGTAAATATCACTTGGTAAAACACTAGGTAATTCAAACTGTGAAAATTTTTTACGCTTCATTATAAGTTTATTTAATGCAGTAATTATTAAAGGTTCTTTGCAGCAGTAGTAACAGTAAATTGCCCACCTGCTGAACCACTACCACGGTTTTCCATGCTATTTTCATACCAGCCGCTTGTACCGTCATTTACAGCAAATTGTGCTGTACCCTCATCAAGGCGCATATTCTGAACTTTAAGGCTAACTTCACCTGTTGCTTGAGTAATACCACCTTGGGAAAATCTAGTAGGTTGTTTTGTCAATGTTGCTTCTAACTTTGGTGCTTCTGTTACTGTATTGGAGCAAGTACCCTCAATAGAATTAGGTGTTAAACTACCGTATAAAGTTTCACCTGCTTTATTTTGTACATTAGTCTTAACAATCTCTTTAACTACATTTTCGTTAATGCTTACTGTTATAGGTATGAATGTTGCATCCACTTGAAAGCTTGGTTTTGTTCCTGTTGAGTCATAAACGGTCATTCTTTTAATATAACTTTGTCCTTGTGTGCAAGTAAGGAAATTAGAGTTTATAGAGTTCTGTTGATTATTCTTAATGACACTTCCGAATTCTGCTTCACCATGCCACGGAACTTTAACATTTTTAGTAAAAGTGCCACTACTTGAAATACTGCCGCCTTGGTGGCTTGACAAATTAGTAAGGGTAATATCACCTGTACCACTAACACCATAAGTTAAGGTAGCACTACCACCGCCTAATTCTTTTGGTATAGAGTATGAACCGCCACCACTAGCAGAAACATCAATTTCCGTTTCATACAAGAAAGTACCTTTTCTTTTTACAGTTTGTGGTTGTATTTTGAATTGAATTTCTAAACCACCATTTACTTTAGTATTTCTAATTTGCTTCCAAGTTACTTTAACACCCTTTCCACCATGCCAAGAATAACCACCATTAGCAGGCCAAACAGGATTAGGTGGAGTAGGTTGTATAGGGCCAGGGCCTGGGCCAGGGCCAGGGTTAGGTATTGGACTTGGTGGTTTAGGGCCGTCAGGGTCTTCTGGTTCAGGGTCTTCTGGTTCTGGCGGGTCAACCCACCACGATGGTAAGTCAAAATCAGGGCTGTTATCTCCCCATGTGTATTCATTGCTTCCCCACATCGCTGCACCATTAGTAAAGATGTAGAAAGTATTACCATAGCATGTAACACCAAAATAAGGACAGTATACCCTTGTCGTGCTAACATCCTTTGCGGGGTATGGCATAAATCCACTATACCCACTATAATAAAAGGTGCTTCTGTTATTCTCTGTTAATTCTTCTGTAGTTATTTCTGAACTATCTAATACTTTCAATCCCTCTTTCAAATCATAAACGCCACCACGCGCGGGATATGGTGTTAAATCTGCTACAATGTCACCCTCAAAAATTTGTTGCATTGTTTTGCTTTCGTTATCCCACTTTGCTAATACTCTATTAAGAATTTCTGTTTCTGTACTGTCATCACCGTATTTTGCTAAAATTCGTGGTGCTCCTGCTGGTAGTTCAGGCTCATTAAAAGTATCATTTCCACCCCATAACCATATGTCTTCTACTAATGACATTTTTTCTCTAAATTCGCTATTAGGTACTAAAGAATACGATTTGTCGTATTCAGTAGGGGGAATAGAAAAAGTAAGTATTTCATCTGTTCCACTAACCATGTGACCCTGACTTTCACCTTGCCATAAAGGGAAACCAATAAAGTAAAGCACATTGTCTATTACTGCATACCAATAACTCCACAAATGCCCATAACATCTTACCGCCCTTTTAGCGTTACCATGTGTATAAACTGCGTTCGTTTCGTTCACTATGTATCCCGCATACTGTGGGCAAGCTGACTTAATGATTTTTCCATTCTTTAATAACTTCTTCTCTGCTTCTTCTTTTGAGGCTATGCGTAAAGAATGTGTTTGTAACCCTCTTTTCTTCTGCCATACTAATTCTTGTTCTGTTCCTGTTACTTCTGCTAAAATAACTTTCTCATTAGAATTTTCATTCTCTATTACCTCTGAAAAACACCCAAATTCAAGTTCTCCGTCTTTATTGATTCTAGCGTGAATGTACCAATCATAAGTTGAAATACCACGGCTTAACTAATGAAAGGTGTAATCTGCTACATAAGTCCAGCCTTGTATACTTTCCTCATCGTCCTATAAATCACTAGGTGCATCTGCTCTACCCATTCTACTAAAAAATTCTGTCTTCGCATCGTTCCAATCTTCAAAACGATTAAACGGCTTAAACCCTAAATCTTGGTCTCCGTTTAACTTTTGCCATACTAATTCTTGTTCTGCTCCTGTAATTTCTGCAAGTTTGCGGTCAAAATGATAAGGTACAGGAATTTCTACTAATTCTACCCCTTCTAATTCTTCTGTAAATTCGTCACTCATTATTGTTCTTTTTCAGTTGCATCTTCCCATGTATAATTTGTTTCTAATTGTTCTTGGGTCATCATTTCATACTTGTATTGATACTTGCCTTCTGCATCCCTTGACACATTTAATGTTACGAAAAATGGGTCTGTTGTTGAATGTTCAAGTTTCAATTTTTGAGGTATCATTACTATGGTTTTATGAGGTAGTAAAACCCAACCACTTCTTATTTCAAATTCAACTTTTTCTTCCTCTTCTTCTTCCGTTTCGGTATCTGCTCCCTCTGTTTCGGTATCTACTCCCTCTGTTTCTTCGACAGGGTTCTTTTCTACTTTACCTACAACTATTACATCAAAAGGGCGTGGAACATTAGCGGCTTGCGCTGTACTAATGAAAATTGTACCGCTAATAATCTGCTTTACAAAACCGTTTTCTTCGTCTACTTCATTAATATACTGTTCCCACCATTTGTAACCCTCTGGGCAGTTTTCAGGTGGTTGTTCACTTTTACTTGTTTCTTCACTTGCATTCTCGTTTATTAACCAGAATTTAGAATCTGCTACTGTTCCTGATGTGTCAGGAATGTACCCTTTAATTTTCCACTTTGGTAACTTATTACCCTTATGGTAATAGGCACTACTCCAATTCTGTAATGAGGTCTAATTATGGGAATAAGTAGTACCGTTGCCAACTACTAATTCACCGTTAATAAAAATACACCCTGGTTCAATCGTCCACGCCCCTGTTGAACTCATTTGAATTTGAAAGCCAGCAGGATAATTAAACTGAACAGGGGCATGGGAAAAATTACCCTTGTTAGGTGTATTACTCCACCCTGCCACGGTTTCTACCTGTGTCACCAAAGAATTCGCCCAATGCGCTGTTATTGGGTCTCCTGATTTTACTCTTTTTACTCCCATAGATTTTTACTGTACTTCTGTAATAGTTCTGTATGATTTTGTTACCTCACCTACGAATTTTAACTTACCGTTTAACGCTTTTGTGTGGGTGCTGCCTTGGTCATAACTTGCACCTTCGTAAAGCCATTGTGTCTGAAAGGTCAAGCCCATTGTATCAGTAGTATTAAGTGGTTTAAGTTGTGGTGCTCCTACGGCACTCCCACCTGCATTAATAGACTGTGATTTACTTCCTACATTACCCAAATCAGAAGTCATTGCTTTAATACTCATGTTGTCGGAACTTTCTACCCTATTGCTAACAGTTGCGCGTATTACAGGGAAAATAAATTGTGGCGGGTTATCAAGAATTCTTTTAATTTCTCCTACTAATTCAGGGGTTAAGTTTTCGTTATCTACTATGGGCCCTTCTTTTAATGCAAGTGTGTTATTTGTGACCCTATACCAACCTGTTTTTGAGGGTATACCATTAGCCCCTTTACTTTCTTGCCAAGATACACTTCCACTTTCTAAAAGGGGAATAATCTTTAATGCGTCCTTATTATCCGTTATTTTAGGATGCTTTTTAACAAGTGTATCGTGGTCTAAAATCAATGTTTCAGTAGTGCTAGAAAACTGTACTGCTTTTCCTGTTTCCTTATTGCTTTCTTCTTCTTCCTAATCACCACCAGAACCACCAGAACCGCCACCACTTTCTGTATCTTCTTCGCCACCACCTTCATCTGCATCTTCTTCAGTCCATTGAGCTTCACATAAAACTTTTGGTTCACCTGCCACAGGGTTACAACTAACGCTTACACCGTCTTGATATGTTGCTTGTGCTTTACAACTTTCACAAAATGCCCTAATAGCGGAAGCATTGTTACTTACCCACTTTGTTTTATGTTTAGTGTATTTTCCCCCGCTTAAACTCCACCATTCTTGTTCACCTTGATTATTTGTGAAAACTGCTTCACCATAGGTAGCGGTAATGATGCACATTGCACCCCTATCTTCTCGGCTTGTAGAGGTCAATGCTTTTCCATTATAGGATGTTGTTAGCCCCTCAATAAACGCATTTGCTTCACTTCCTAATACTGCCCATTTCTGTGTGTATTTTACCTTTTCTGTACCCTCTGCAATCCACTTTTCTTTGTCAATATCAATTAGGTATGGAAGTGAAATTCCCTGTTTGCTGTATAAGTCGTAACTCATTGTTGTTATTATTTAGTAGTTCTTTCAGTATTTCTGATTAAACAAATGACGCAGTACCACCAGTAGCAGTATTTCCGTTAATAGTTAAACCTGATTTCAAGGTATTAGTCATGTTTTGAGTTGCTGCAATATTGTTTTTCAAGTTAGAAGAAACATCTTGTAATGCAGTAACTACCTCTTTATTAACCTTGGTTGTTTCTTCTGATTTCTGTTGCTCTACTTTAGGTGGATTAAGGCTTTCCCAAAATCTTTTATTAAAAGTAGCAGGGTCTAAAAAGTCTGGTATGGCTTCCCCTGCTGCTTTTGCCTTGTCAATTAGTTGTTGCTCTAATTCACGCTGCATGTTATACATGGGGTCGTCTTCCACTAATGGCTTATAAGCATTGTCTCCAAAGGCGCGTATTTGTCCTTCGCTTGGTGTTGGTAGTTCTGGTTTAATTTGGTGTGTTGGGTCTACGCCAAGAAAAGGGGAAAGCATAGCACTTGCCCACTTCAACTGTAAATCAAAGCCGCTGTTATAAGCATTGCCCAATGGTTTAAGCACACTTTTAGCAGGTTCAACCACCTTTTCTGGTATGTTGTTAATGTTGTTTGCAACATCACTAAACTTTGCCACATCTTCTCTAAACTTTGACACAATTTCCTTGGTTGTGTCAATGGCGGCTGTTAGTTCATCGCTGTATTGTTCTAGTGGTTTAACCACACTTTCATTTATGGCTTTTCCAAGTGGTGAAGCAACAGCCTAATCTACTATTTTGTTCCAATCTTTTTTAAGTTCGCTTATTGCTTGTTCTTGTATTTTAGAACCGTCACCACCTAACGCATCATAAGTTAATTTGTCCGTCTCTGCTTGATTTAATGCCCCTGTTTCAATGTTCTTTTCTCCACCTTCGGGAACGCCATACTGATACACTTTGCCTAAACTTCTTATTTCTTCTGCCTTGGCTGCTTGTGCCATTATTTCCTGTTCGTTAGTATGTGTTTCATTCCATTTCTGAACATATAAATCTTTCTGTCTTTCTACATCTGCAATGTCAGAAAGTTTATTCACTACGGCCATACCCCTACGCCCAAATAATTTTTCTATCGCATCCACATTAGAATAATCACCTGTTTCTTTAGCATTGTGGTAATTCTTCAAAATTTCGGCTACTATTTCATGTGTAGAAAGTTCCCCTAAATGACTTTGTAAAGCATACTCGTTTATTTCTTCACCTCTAGTAGGTGAAAAAGTAGTTCCTGTTACTCTGTCTAACTTACTAATTGTATCAAGTGCGGTTACATCGCCCCCTAATGCTTGTTCTACTAATGACTGTACCCTCGTTAAAATCTGGTTCTTAAACTCGCTTCCACCTACATTACTAAATGCTTCATTCCATGCGTATTCCTCTGCCAATGTTCTGTTGTTATGGGCGCGGCGTTCATCGTCTAAAGCATCCATGTTGTCAGCCCTTTGTAAAGCGTGTTCAGGAGCATTAGAATAAGCTTCTAATGCTTTCCCCCACTTACTCATTAAACCTGTTACATTGTCTATACCTAAACCAAATTTAAGTAATGCAGGAATAGCACCTGATAAAACATTAACTAATTTAGTTAGTGCTGATGCTGCTAAACCACCTACCATAGTACCACCTGCAACCGCCATGCCCAAAGACATACTACCTAACCCTGCATGTGCAGAAATTCCACTTGTTCCTATCGCCTTGGTTTGTACATTAACTTTTTTAGGCTTGCGTGCGGCTTTGTCTAAATTGTCAATATCTTGTTTTAAGGCTTTAATCTTCTTTTCTGCGTCTTTGGTATCTCCTTTAATACTTACTACTGCCATACTGTTATTTAACTTGTTCCTTGGCGTATTCTTCTAACTTGCTTATTAAGTCTTGCTCACATTCTTCTTTACTCTTTCTGTATTCTGCTAATGGTACAGGATGACCGCCTTTATTGTGTATCTTGTACAAACAATAACTTAACCAAACATCAAAAGGCGTTTCATAAAATGAAAAGCCCTCTGCCACCATGAACGCCTACATGGAAAGGGCAAAGGAAAAGGGATAAAGCCTGTGTCCTTATCTACAAAAATTTTATCTAAATCTTTTGCTAATGCTTTTACTGTGGGTAAAGTATAACTTGCATAAATTGCGGTTGGCATTTCAGCAGCCCATAATACTGCTTCCTTATGGTAGTTATCAGCTTTTACAGCGGTAATTACTTCTGCTAATGGTGCTCCGTGTATCCACGCGAATACAGCAAAGTCTAAAGGCTCTACTATACCACCATAAACAAAAGGACTTTTCACTTCATAAAGTAAAGTAAGTGTACCCATGCTTACAGGTCTAAAAGGAATGCCCCCTACTACTCTTATATGTTCTTTCCAATCTTTCATTATGTCAATTAGTTATTAAGTGCTTTTGTTATAAGCTCCTTTACTTGTTCCTTTGGTGTATTAGCAGGAATCATTATTTCCTTTCCATTAGGTAGCGTGTGACAGATTAACGGAACTTGTTTTCTTGCTTCCTCAATGAATACAGAAAGTAAGTAAGCAGACTTGTATTCTTTACTATTTTCAATGTTATTCAAGTAGTGTTTAGCCGTGTCATCAAAGTATGCTAATTGTTCTTTTGTTCCGTCAGGAAGTATGTAATTAGTTCCTTGTTTTGGGTAAATGTTGTTTGCAATTAGTACACCAATGCAGGCTAAATCATGGGTCTTTGTTAAATCAAATTTAATCATCGTTACTTGTATTTATACAAAAATAAAGGGAGTAACCTTTATAGTGGTTACTCCCCTTGAATATGGATTGTCTATTAACTGTAAATTACTCTTCTATGAGGGTTGCATCCTCACTTGCGGCAAAAATGTTTTCAGTAATTGCTTCTGTTACATTAGCGCGTGTAGTGTAGTTAATGGTAAAGCGTGCTAATTCACCATTACTTGTAGTTTCCTCTACGCTATCAATAACTGGCAACCCTTCAAGTTGTCTCATAGCCTTATTCTGTGGAATAGTGAAAGTAGCCCCAGGGACAAGCAATTCTCTTGCGGCTTTTGCTTCCTCATTATTCAACATAATAAGTTCAATAGTACCATTAGCGGATTTGTTGTATTTCATTACAAACACAATTTCACCGTTCTCATCTTGTGCGGTTGCTTCTTCTGCGTTAAGCGTATGGTTGTGTGACTGAATAACGCCACCTAAACCACGGGCTTTAGTAGTACCAAAGTAACCTTTAAGACTTCCAACTGCATTAGTTAAATTTGTTGTTTCGCTCATAATTTATACTCTTATTTAGCATTGTTTGATTTAGTATTGAAAAGTTAAAGTAACACTAACTGAACTTGTAGCGTTTCCTGTGTCTTCATCGTGGGTAGTAATGATGTCTGAATAGTGGGGTAACTCCAACAATTCAAGTTTAGCAGAATTATCCACTATGCTTAAAGCTTCCTCATCAACTCTATCAGCCAAGGGTATAAAACTACTTAATACTTCCCATAGGTCAATACTGTTTTCTTCCCATGAATAACCATTTATAAAGTTAAAAGTAACTGTACCTTGCCAAGTGTTAAACCCTGCTTCTACTGGTTCTAACTCATCAATTGTAATTTCTACTGTGCGTGTTCCGTCATCAATGGTGTTTTCCCCAAATGGTGCAATGTTAAACCCTACTTCTGTTAATACTTCCCTTAAAGTGTTATAAAGTTTCTTCATTACTTTTATTTACCTAAAAACTTATCTAATGCCATATACGCCATTATTTCCTTTTCTGCTTGTTTCTTCCACCAATTTTCTGCTTGTTTAATGTTTTTTTTCAACTTCTTTCTGTAAGTGGGGTTTTTACCCTCTACATGGTGAATTATTTTTGCACTCATTAAACCGTTTTTCTTGTGTGTTGTAGTTACTGATGCGCCTTTCGTCTTGGCTCTAACTTTCTTTTTAACAGCAGTAACTCCTTTTACTTTAACATTAGGATAGAATTTAGTTGCTGCTTCCCAAAACATAGATGCAGTAACGCCCCACCTTTTAAGTCTTTTGTTAATTTCAGATTGAATAGACGCTTCTTTTGTTAAAATAGGGTTGCCACCTGTTATACTGCGTGCTACTTTTCGTGTTTGTTTAGGTTTATTTCTAAATTTCTCTATTAGTTCAGGATTAACTTTAGTAGAAGTGACTCTTTGTAATGCTTGTAAGCGTGGTTCTTTCGCTATTAACTTACTGTAACCTTTAAGATTATTGGTAGACAAAAGGTTTACAGCTTGTTCAAGTATAGTTTTCATCCATTTAGCGGTTTTAGAACCTGCTATTACTGATTTTAACCATTGGGCTAACTTGTCTGCTGATTGGTAAAGTTGCCTTATATCACTTTCTATTGCTTCCGCTGCCCTTTCTTTCGTCTTATAACCTACTTTTGGGGTAATGTTACCTAAACACTTGCCCATGTTGTTACGCAAAATGTCGCATCCTTGTCTTTTCTCACCTCTTTGTATGCCACGCAAAATAGAAGCTGACAAGTCTAACCGCTTACTTAATTCTTTTAGTGTTTTACCTTTCATTTTTGCTTATGCTTCAAGGAAAATTCTTACTAATGGGCTATTTACTCTATCTTGTAATGATTTAACTGTATAAGTCTTGTTATTCACTTCCATTTTATCACCTGTTGTAGGCTTATTTGTAAGCCAAGTAGTTACTTGGCAACTGCTGCTTAAATCCTGGTCTCCAATGTTGAATACTGCCCCTAATTCGTCACTTGTAACTAAACCACTAAAAGTAGTAGATTTAGTAAGATTTTTTACTTCTGTTCCATTCTGTATAAGTAGCAACTCAAAACTTGCTTTTATTGTATCGCTTAACATCTTATTAGTATTTAGTGAAAGAAATAAGGGCTAACCATAGTGGTTAGCCCCTGTAATCAATCATGAATAAGTTTAATAATTCTGTCAGTTAGATTAGGCTTGCTTCAAGATAGCAGCTGCATCAGACTTGGCAACTTCCATACCGCAAAGGTAGAAAAGGCCTGCTGACATAGTACCATTGTTAGGGTTAGCCCATTCACAATAAAGTACATTTACGCCAACTTCAGGCAACTGATAAGCATACTTTGTAATGTAAGCAGGATTCTGCATAAGTGACTGTGGGATTCTAGTAGCAACTGCAACAGCGGACTGATTAGCGGCAAATCCAACTACACCTTCGGTAAAGGAAGTGTATTCAGAAATCTTGCTGAAACCGTAATGTGCGCCATTGGTATCAAAACCCTCTTTATCAAGTGGAATAATAGAGGCATAGTGACCACCTTCAAGGTAGCAAACAGGTTCAGCTACTCCACCCTTTCTTACTTCTGGGCGTACCTTCTTGGTAAGGGTAGCAGTAGTAAAGTCATCAGCAGAACCAACTACAATTTCCTTAACCTTACCAGCAGTTACACCAGCAATAAGTTTTTCTTCAAGGGTCTTCTGAACATCCTCTACAACATCGTTAGCAAGAGACTGTGCAAAATCGGAAAGTGCAGCACCTGTTTCAAGCTCACCAATAGTAAGAGGGCAAGTTACATACTTGAGTGTAAGTTCAAGGTCAATGTGCTCCGTGGTCTTTGTTCCAATGCTAAAGTCATCTGTACCGTCAGCATTAGCGGACTTTACACCGCCAGTCTTGCCAATAAGGGGAACACGGATAACGCTTCCAGCAGTACCATAAACGCCGCTGTAATCATTTGAGAAATCACTAAAGGAAATCTTATGAGCGCCAAAAGCGTTAGCAATTGCATCACCGATAAGAGTAGCCTTAAAATTCTCGGCCTCTGTCTTAATAGTTTCGTTGTTAATAATCATATCTGTTATTATTTAGTATTGTTAAATTTGTTTTGTGATTAGAACCTTACTAACCACTTGTTTTAATACTTTTATTTAGTATTAACCATTTAACTTAATTGTGTGCATTAACTGCAAATAATCAGTTCTATTTTTTCTTTGCCATTCTCTGCGCTGACTATCGGTCATGCTGTTGTATGCTTCAAGGGTCATCCCCTGTGGGTTTTCGCGTTTAGTATTAAGCGGGGAAATGCCCATTTCCTTAATTGCCTGACCCAACTTTTGAGGGGTAATCTTCACCTCTTCCTGCAACTTTGTTATTTGCTCATTAAGTGCGGTTCTTTCCTCTTCTAACTTCTGCTTTTCCTGCTGCATTGCTGCAAGTTGCGCTTTCATTTCTTCAAGTTCAGGATTAGGGGCATTAACACTTACGGTTATTTCTTCTTCCTTTGTTTCTACTACTTCCTGTGGTTCTTCCTTTCTTACTCGCTTTCTAGTGCGTTTAGCAGGTGTTTCGGGTTCAACAGTAGCAGGGGTGTTTTCCTTTGTTTCTACATTCTCGTTAATAGCGGTATCTTGTACCTCTTCCGTCATTTCTTTAATGGTTTCTTCACTCATCACATGTATTTAGTCTATTCAATTCAAAAAAGGGGTACTACTCTAATAAAGCAGTACCCCCTAACGATGAATGCAAAGAAAAACCTACTAAAATTCTAATAGGTAACTTTATTTATCCCCTTTAGGTGCTGTATAGTTCTTGTCGTAAATTCTTAACTCGATTTCTCTTATTCTGTCAGAAATCTGTTTTAATAGGTCTGTGGTTTGTTGCTGTTGCTTTACTTGTTCTGTAAGTATTTTCTGCTGCTCAATGATGAACATAGAAAGGTCACTATAAAGAAACCATACAGCAAAGAGAGTGACCACTATGAACGCCACCATTGGGTTAGTAATAAAAACTTCTTTTACTTCTTTTATTGCGTCCTTCATGTTATTATTTAGAATTCTGATTGTTCACCTTATAGAATACTCGCTGTTTGAATTCTGACTTTTTACCGTAGTTAAAACTTTGTGTATTTCTGTAATAACCCATTACGCGAGTCCATACTTCAGCAGGTTGCCTTTCACCTTTATGTAGTTCTAAAAATTCAGTTTTACTCATAACTATTAGATAGTTTTATTAGTGAATAATGCAGGGAAAGCAGAACTTGGTTCTACACCTAACACTTCACATTGTTTCTTTATTTCCTCTAATGCTTGTAAGCGTTTAGCAACTTCTTGCTTGAATTCTAAACCTCTTTCTGTATAGTAGTCTTCTATTGGTTTTAACCCTGCTTGAACTAATGCTAAATCCGTTTTTTCGTCTCTGCCATAATCCACAGAAATGATTTTAGGAGTAAGCCATTCAACACAGAAAACATTTTGTGTATCTTCTGCTACTGCTAATACACCTGAACCTATAAGGCAACCAATAAAGTATTGATAAATTTGGCTCATTACTTCACAAATTATATCTTGTCTTGCGCTGATTACTCTACCTGCTTTAGCAATAGTCATTCTTACGGAAACCCCTGTAAGGTTTGAGGGGTCACTAAACCCATAAGGCATTAAACCAGTAGAAGAAAGCTTTAATAACTGCTCCGCAAATCCAAGGTAAGTATTCCCAGGGGTGTTATTAGATAATTGTTTAAGTGTCATTCCACTAGGTAAGCTTACAGTTGTGCCACCAATTACACTACTTACCCTGGCTGCACTTTCGTACAACATCCTTTCCTCTTCCTCTGCTTCTGTTTCTGCGTCACAATTCCCATTTAAGTAATCTTGTGCGCTTAAAGCGTCATCACTCTTACTTTGTTCAATAGCATTTACGAATTTGGCTTCTTGTCTTGCTTTCTGAATAGTCAAATCAAGCAATTCCGTGCGCTGATTAGTAAGGCTCAAAAGGTGGAAGAATGTTGAAATACCCCTTGTGCTGCTTGCACGCTCCGCATTAAACACATGAATAACACTATTAGCAGGTACTATTTTGAATGTGCCATTAGCCTATTCTATGGAGTAAGCTACAGGTCTACCCCATTCATCAAACTTTATGCCGCTTTCAAAATCATTAAAATTATCTGGTGATTTTACTTGCTGACTTTCTACTAACTGAATTCTTGGCTCACCTGTAATAGGGTCAAATGTCTTCACAATAAAGATTTCACCGTCTGTATCATAGCACACACTAATGAATTCTTGTATCTGTCTCCCTGTAAATCTACCTGTAATTTCTGGTTTTTTCCACCAATGCTTAAACATTTCTAATGCTGCATTGTTAAATTCCGTGCTGCTGCTCATTGGTTGCGGAGTTATGCCACTTCCAACTGCATACAATGCCAAGTTGTTTACAAGGTCTTTAATAGTTCCGTCATTGCGGTAATAATACCTACTTTGTCCTAAAATATTTTGTCTGGTATGAGGTGTTAATTCTTTGCTTGCCACCTGTGGGCGGGGTGTTTGTGGTAATTGATTAGTCTCTACTCTATCCTGTACTTCATACCCACTTGTGGCTTTACCAAACCAACCTAAAAATCTATTGTATAAACTCATAATTTATAAATCTTTCTATTGTTTAGAGTACAAATTTCTTTATTCTGCTTCCACTCTTTACACACTTACCATTTAACATATCTATGGCTGCTGTTATTACATCTACGGCAACTACAATGTTGAAGTCATAACTTAATGAAGTAGATAAGCCTACATCTGACCAACTTGTTACTTTACCATTAATTCCACCTGTAAGGCACTTTTTACGCATTTCCTTTAACTCTTGTTCTGTAAAAGTCTCTGCTAATGCGCGTGCAAAAACTAATTTTTCTGTTTTATCCATTATGCTTTTATTTAGTTTGTTTTAATTTAAGTATTCTAATAGGCTGTTATTCTCATTAGTTAGCAGTAGGTTCAAGCATAAAGCATAAATCATACATTCACAGTCTAAATAGTGGTTATCAATCTTGGCTTTTCGTGGTCTCCATACAAAACACCTACCTTCTTGTACTCGCTTTTCTGAATTCATTTGTTCGTGGTATTCTTGGGGTGTTCCTTGTGGCACATCAAAATGTGCTTTCCCTCTTTGTGTTCTTTGTCTGCTATAATGTATAAAATCCTTGGCTGCATTGGATGAAAACGAAAGCAAAAGGGCTTTTCTTACTCTTGTTTTATTAGCCCCATTGGCTAACCTTTCCATAGTCTGAACTTGAACTGTTTGAGGTTGTGCTACTGCGTGACTTTCGTAAATTTTTCTGCCTATTGCTTTACCTACTTCACGCTTGAAATTTCGTTGTGTGTGTCCTTTCATCGCAAAACACCGATTTTCTACACTAACTGCATACACTTCTTGAGCACGGTAGCCGCTATCTATTCCCATGTTGCTATTTGGTATAAGGTATTCAGCTTTCTTTGCAAATATGTCTTGCCAAGTGTATAATTGACCACATTCAATCAACATACTTTCCTCTTGTGGGTTATCACTAAATGCTCTGATGCAGTAATAAAAACTGTCTTGCTGAACATCCACCCCCATAAAAATTAGTGGTAATGCACCCTTTAATACTTCCTGTTGGAAATTCTTGTGTGTAGAATTGATTAAACCACCTGATTTAGTAAGATAGCCTGTTTTGCTCCACTTTGTGCCTATTACTTGCCCCTCTACCTCTTTTGTTGAGGTGTCAATCACCTCTTGCTGCTCACTCCACGCTTGCGCTAATCTCTTTTGGTGAAAGATTTTTAAGTGGCTAAAATCTCCGTCTTTGGCTCTACTCTTTGCATTCAAGTATTCACTCACTAGGTTATACGCATCAAGGAAACAAAAGGCTGTTGTGTGAAAGCCTATGTTGCCTAATGGTGCATTCTCATTCTGTGCTTCCCATACTGAACTATTATTGAACTCTTGCAACTGTTCTTTAGTTGCTAACCACTCAAAACTACAATGAGGGCAAATATACCTTAAACTCTTCTTTACTGCGTCAAAGTCTATGTCACCTTGTTCTGTTACTGCTTCTGTGTCCCATTTAACCATGTCAAGGTTATAAGCGTTGTAGTTATTACAATGTGGGCATTTCCACTTGAATTCTTGCTGGTTAGTCTGCTCAAAATAGTTATTAAATTCTTCTCCTACTTCGCCTGATTGGCTTACTAATACTGCACGCCCCCCTTCACCTTGAAAGCGTGTAATACGCTTTACTGCTTCCTCTATGTATCCTTGTGGGTATAGCCAACACTCATCTGCCAATAATAGCTTTACGCTTCTTCTTTGTAGGTTTTTAAGGTTGCTTGCTCCTCTATTCCACAAAATAGCCCCATTGTTAAAAATCTTGGTCTCTTTCATGTTTGAACCTGGGGCAGTAGAAATTAAACCGTCAAATACTCTGTTCTGCTTCAACATTGGCACAAGTGATGTATCGCAAAAGTCTTCACTATTAGCAGGGGTATCGGCTAAAAATAAGATTGGTGAGGGGTCAGTATGAATTTGATAAAGTGCAAGCAACTTCAAGATTAGTGATTTTCCCATTTGTACACCAAATTGCATTACAGAAAGGTTTGTATCACTCTACATAGTCTGCCTTAATGGTTCAATCAAGTAAGGTGTTCTATGCAAGTTTAACTTACCACTAAAAGGGCTATCGGGTATTACTTCAATATACTTTTCAGACCATTCTACTATGTCTAAAATTTCAATAGGTGAAAGTAGATTAAGTAGTTTTTTCTTGTAAATGTTCAATCCGTTATTCATTCTTCATCCTCTGTTATAGGTTCTTCTTCTGTATCCGTCCAATCATCACTAATAAACTCTGAAAGGTCAGAAAGAATAGCATTTACTGCTGTATTAAGTTTTTCCCTAATCTCGTATTCAGGAGAATTTTTACACTCAATAGGCAAGCGTTTAACCATTTCTGTTAGGCTTTTCTTTAACCTCATTATTTCCTTTGTTCTACTCTCCAATACTGTATTCACTTCTACTAAATTACCCTCTTTCTGTGCAATTTGTAATTCTAACAATCTGCATTTATGGCGGGCTGTTTCAAGTTTAATCTGTTTTTCAAGTAATTCCTCTTCTGCCCCTAACAAGGACTTTGTTTTTTCTTCCTCTTCCCTTATGCTTTCTTGCTCATCAAAGTAATTGAGGATTTTCTTAATGTTGTAACCTCTTGCAGTTTTCGTAAATTCGGGTCTGTGCTTATTCCTATACAATGTGGAATAAGGTATTTCTAACAATGCTGCTACCTCTGTTAGTGTTTTTACAAATGTGGTTTCTTTGCTCATCAATCTTTATTTAGTGGAGTAAAAGAAAAGGGTGGATTACTCCACCCTATCTTTATACTACTATGGCTATCTATGAAAAAGAAATATACTTATGTGTAAACACTATTATAACAATGTTCTATTAGTATTTATCCTTTTTCTGTCTTATTTGAGAAAAAACTTTTACTTTTTCCAATTTTCTACTGGGATAATGTGGATAGTGGAAGAAAAGTTTTGTGTAGGTGTTACTGCGTTTAAGTTCCAAGTACAGGAAGAAAGGAATCCGCAAGCAACTAATGCACCTATTACCGCCCCTGCTATGATTTTCGCCCAACTCTCTTTAATTCCCCAACCTTTCAAAAGGGAAGCAAGAAATGTGTATTGTTCTTTGTTTTTGTTCTCGCTATTCATACCCTTATTTATGTTTAGCCTATTTCTGAATAATAAACTTCAACATTCCAATTCTTATCTCGTATCTGTTGCAAGGCTGTTTCTAAATCACTATTACCATTAAGAGTGTTAGATACGCCAAGAGAAATACCGTTCCCATAGCCATAAGGAATTACATTTGCAATGTATTGGACTGATGCAAGGTCTAACTGTGTACAGTCACTACTATTAGTTCCGAACATTCCACTACAATAAACTGGATTACTATTTGAGAAACTACCGCGCCATTGTTTCAACTTTGTGCAACCTAAAAAAGTATTAGTGAAGTAGTAACAGTTAGGGGTATAACAAACCCAACTTTCTAATTCAGAACAAAATTGAAATGATTGCTCTAAATCGCTTATGACTGACATATAAGAATTGAATGAGCGTAAATCTGAATAACCATAATTGCTACACCAAATTTTGAAATCAGGCGCTCCGCTGCCCATTTTTTCAAGGTTGTAATTCCATGCCCCATTTTCATCAAGGTCATTTCGCCAATCTGAATTTATGTTGCTCAATTCGTCTATAGCGTAACAATCCTTGTACTTTGTTGAATAATCCTTGCTAGTCCACATAAAATAATCTGCAATGCTGAATGATGAACTGTTATTAGAACCGCTACCTGATGAACTACCGCCAATAGGATTACCATTTAGTGTAGCTCCGTTCTGATTGAATTTTACCTCTGTCTCACCTGCTTTTAGAGTGATTTCATTAGTCTCCGCATCTGCACCATAACCAATAGCAACACCTTCAGCCCCTGCATCTGCACCATAACCAATACTTACTGACCCTTCACCGCCCCTTGCATAATAACCAACTGTTGTGGAATAATCATAGCCACCGCCAGCACCAACCGCTACTGCAAATTGCCCTTCCGCATTTATTTCATGACCAATATTTACACTATAACCGCATCGGGCAGGAACAACTATGCCACTCCCAATGGCAACAGAGTTCCAACTAGCATTATTACAATTATATCCAATGGAAATATTTTTTCCTCCTGAAGTTTTTGCGTTGCTTCCGATAGCAACTGATTGTTGCCCCGCAGAAGAGGTATTACCAATGGCCACATTGTCAATATCCGCTTCGCCTAAATTGCTGTTTACATCTGTTCCTATTGCTACACCATAATTTGCTTTTGACCTTGTGCCAATTGTTACACCGTTCCCATTAGTTGAACCATAACCAATAGTAACACCACTACTTTGCAAAGTAGAATTATAGCCTATGGCAATACCGTTTATTACAGAATCTGATACAACAGGTAATTCTTCCGTGTTTGATTTAGTAACAGCCCAATCTATACCACCGCTTTCACCTGCTGGGCCTTGCTCACCCTGTGGGCCTTGTGGGCCTTGCTCACCTTGAATTCCTTGCTCACCTCTTTCTCCCTTATCGCCTTTCTCGCCACGCTCACCCTTTTCACCTTGCAACCCTTTTTCAATAGTCAAGGTTACTTCTGTGGTGTCTGCATCAATGGTTACATCTGCAATAGTAGATTGTTCAGCACTTACTACTTCATTGCCGTTACAAATTCTACTTGATACTTCAATTCTACCCTCTAAAATCTTAAACTCTCTATTAGTGGTGTTTTGTTTAATGAATAATTGATAATCGTGGCTACCTCTGTTTAATGCAGGTATGACTAACACGCACCCCTTATCTGTGTGTTCTGTTACCTCAAAATGTGTATGCTGTACCTGACTTGAACACATACAGCCCAATACAGGCTTACAATAGCCATATACGCTATAATTAGTAAAATCTTCTGTGCTTACTACATTTAAGGTTACTTTGTACTTTGCCCCCTCTATGGTCTCAATAACTTTATTCTTCATTATACCTTTATTTAGTATTTTAGCCCTTTTTTAACTCTCTCTGTTATTACTTTTACCTCTACTAATACTATACCCTATTACCATACCCACCACTTTCCATTACTCATACACTTTTATAAGTCCTTCTTGCTCAATTCTTTTTAATTGCAAAAGTAAATTTGCATTTGAGCAGTTTTGAAGGGGGGCGGGGGAGTTTCGCCCTTCATCCAGGGTTTACAAAAAGATTCCTTATAAGCCTCAATGCTTTATAATTCCTACCCGCGTATAGGGGTATAAGTTTCGGGTCAAAAGTGCTCATTTTTAGGGGTAAATTTGGGTTTTATTGGGAATTATTGGTTTAATTACTACAACTATTTTACTACTGTTCTGAACCGTTTACTAATTCAACAAAATAGAGGTATCAGTAATAACCACTACTAATACCCCTTTAACTATGGCATTTAATCAACTATACTTTACTTATTTATTGCATAACTCTTCTTTTATCACCATGTACAAAGCAATCCACTATTGTTATTAGTAGTAGTTCTTCCAACTTTTTATTCTGTCACGGATTTCACGCAACATGTCATCTACTACAATATAACCACCAAAAGTAAGCACCAATAAGAAAGGTATGGCTGTTAATACTGTTACTACTGCAATTATCCAATCTGCTACATTCATTAGTTGTTCTCCTTTCCTTTTGTTGCTGCTTCTACTCTTGCCTTGTATTCTTCATTAAGTGGAGTAATGAAATATACCTTGTTTTCATCTCCAAATTCTACATAAGTTAGTTTAGGGTTTTTAATGTGGTAAAGTCTATTCTGCCAAGTCAATCTATGCACACTAGGAATTAGTTTAACAAGGTCAGTAATAGAGTTAATAGTAAGTTCTTCTTTGTTTCCGTCTGCTGTTTGTATTTCCACCTTAAAAGTATTCTTTATTTTAGATTTACCTTTTGCAGTAGTGGCTATTCTTTCGTTTCGTGTTCCGTGATTGCAATTCTATTTTGCAGTTACTAATTCAAGATTGTTAATGTCGTTATTCTGCTTGTTTTCGTCAATGTGGTTAATCTGTAGTCCTTGTGGTATTTCACCCTTAAATGCTTCATAGATTAATCTGTGCAAGTAACATTCATGGTTGCATCCTTGGTCATCTTTTAGGCGAACATAAATGTAACCTTGTTTATTAGTACGCTCACCTAAAAATCTTTCTGTTCTAGTGTTCCATACTCGCCCATTTGAGTAAAGAATGTAGTGGGTAAAGTTCTCTACAATTTTAATTTCTGTTCTAACTTCAACAGCATTATTTCGCTGCTCCTGCAAATCATTAGTAATTTCTTTTTTCATTCTAATATTTATTTAGTCTTTTCAATGATAAAAAATCTATCTTTTTTAGAAAAAAGTGAAAAAATGCAACTTTTTTAATTGCGTAGTAGAATTTGCTTTACAACTAACAATTAAGTTCTTAAAATTTGCTCAACATTCTACTAATACCATGAAGAAAGCCACGCAAAACAAGATTAACAAGTTGTATTCTAAACTTATACCGTTGTGTAGTGAATTAGAAGTAATACAGAGGGCATTAAGGGAAGAAAGGGAGAGTATAGAAGAAAAGTTAAAGGCTGCTGAATTATACCTTGATGAACACCCTGATAACGAAAGGGCAGAAGAAAAGTATGATTTGTTAGATGAACAGTTTAGCGATATTGAGAGTGTGGCAGATGAAATAGAAACATTGTATGATGCAGTAGTTGAAAATTTAGATACCTATGCTTCTATTATTAGTGACTACACAGAGGGTACTACTGATGAACTTGACAAACAGATTAAGGGTATAATAGCAAGAAACAAAGAATTAAGTACAGGGATTAGTAGTATTACTGATTTAGCAGATGAAGTAGTTTGTAGTGTTCAGAAAAGAACTTACAATGAGAAAGAGGGAGTTTATAAGTTACTGCTAGAAGTAAAGACTAATAAGGGTAACAGTAAGCCAAGTATTTGTGAATTTCAATGGAATAGTGAATCAGGTAAATGGGAAAACACTTATTCTTATGACCCATTGCCAACTATGCGCTATGATGCTTACAAAGCTTTCTTTACAGAAGATATGTTTAACTTAATGTCACAAGTCTATTCTTCTACTAATGGTGTAAATAGCTTTACTGTTACCCTTTCTGAATAGTAAATTTTTCGCCCAAACAAATAAGCTACTACTCTAAACTACAACCTTGTTACAATAAGGCAATTCATAGTTAAAACACAAACGCGCACGCGCTTGCGCTTGTGCGTATACTACTCTATTCTACTTTATTACTGGTCTAGTCTAGGGTATTAAAAATGTTACAAATCAAAAGTAGTCTATATATAGATTATTAATATAGTCTAGTTTTGACTTGTAACATTTTAGACTTGTCATTAAACGGAACGCACAAGCGCAAGCGCGTGCGTGTAGTGGGGTTTAACTGATAATTTACATAGGGTAACAAGGTATTAGTTTTGATTTGTTGGCTATTAGTAGTATGGCACAGTAGCGTGCCAATGATTAGCCATTTGTTTGTGCAAGTTGTGCTCATGCTTCTTTTAGTACATAGGTAATCTTCTTTATTTTTACTTCATCCTCAAAAGACTTATCTTTTAGTGCTCTGCTAATCACCATTTTATTACAGTTCAAAATATCTGCTGCATCACTCATTGAATTGAACTTGTAGTATTGATTAGTTTGAGGATTGAGTAAGGAGAACTCCTTTATTTTATTTTTAGGCTTATTGATTACTCCACCGTTTTTAACTACTCTACTAATGTGAGCTATGTCAAGGTTAAAGAATCTTGCTGCATCAGAAATTGAATTAAAGGTTCTAGTTACTCCGTTCCAATCGGTCAATGAGACTTCTTTTCTAGTGCCTGTATGCTCTATAAAACACCGTTCCCCATTTTCGTTAGTATAGTAACCCTTTTGACATATCACGCCACTCTTACAGCAGCCTATAAACGCTTTCACACACATTCTTATTGAATAGGTGGTGTTCTCTTCTTCTTCTTCCTCAAATTGTGCTTTATCAGTTTGAAATTTCTTTACCGTTCTTGTTCTTTTCTGTTCAATAACTGAATACCCTAGTTCCTTTACTTTGTCTGTGTAGTAAGAGGAAATGTAAATTCTTACTTGCTTTTCAAGTTTAAGTGGGTGAATTGTAAAAATAGGTTCATCTTCTGTTCTCTTTTTGAATTCTTTTAACCTCATTGTTATTTCTTTTTTTCTGTCTTGCCACTTCTTTCTTTCTGCCTTAAAGTCATAACAAAATTCTTTTGCTTGTTCGTAGTGATATTGCGCTACTATTAAAGTATTTTGTTTAGCAAGTTCAATCTCTTCTTCTGTGGGGTCAGGCTTATACGCTGCACTTAAAACTTTAGCAACACTTAATGTTTCTTCAAGTTCCTTTTCTGTTTCTTCAATCTCTTTTCTGTATTCCTCAATAATGGCTTGTTCATCACTTGTAAAGGGTCTAGGCTTGCATTTAAGGTTGAACGCTTTATTCTTGTCTGTGACAAAGTAGTATGTACCTGTAGGGAAGTAGTAAATGCTATTCTCAATACAATCAGGATATGCAGCCTTTAATGCTTTAATAATGTCCTAATCAGCCGCAAATGGTTCTTTATAGCTTTCTACTTCATCCACATAAAGCCACTTACCTTTACTGTTCTTTTCACCTTTTTTTCCCTTAATGATTTCAATTTCTCTATAACTTGTGGGAACGGTTATTCTTTCAACTTCCTTTACTTCATTAGCAGTAGCCCATTCTTTTATACTTGAACGGTACTTATCTAACTTACCTTTACTATTTGCTATAATCTGTGCTTCAACATTGGCACAAATTTCTTCTGTATCTATTAAACTTTTCATGATTTTGATTGATTTGGTTATTTGTTTAGTGATTGGTTAGTGTTTTGTGGGGGGCAAGGTTTGCAACCCTCACCCCCCTTTAACCAATCAACCACGCTTCACAAATATCTGTGAAACCATACCCTATTATAAGGGTGTTCTGTGTAAGTTTTCTTACTACATCCTTATTTAGTAATCTCAAATCAGAAAATGATAAAAAATACAACTTTCTTCTTAATTTATTCCGTTATTTGTTGATATTCGCGCTCTTTATAAGAGCTTTATAAAAAACGCGTAGAATTTGCGTAAAATAACAAGAATTCTTTTGTAATTATCTTGACAATTTAGAATGAAGGTGTTATATTCCTCTTGCGCTCATAAGGGGTGAGCGATTGGAAGCCCTGCCAAGGATAGGGAAAAGTAAAGAGAAAGGTAACTCATGAAAATCCTATCAGCAATAAAGATGCTCATGTCGGACTCTATGCTTCCTTATGTAATAGCAATAATAGACCGATTGGGCTAAACTCAAAGCCCCGCCCCCTAAAAAGGGCGGGGCAATGAGAAAAAGGATTGACATGGGCTACTCTTTCTGCTATTTTACTCCTGCTGATAGGAACTTATTATGAGTTCAAGGAAATCCCCGCTTGTTTTTGCTGGCGGGGATTTTCTGTTTTAAGTATTGAAAATCCCAAAATCACGACTTACACGAAAGAAAACCATATTGTAAGCCTTTTGACCCGCCGCCACCAAAAAAAGGCAACAGGGGGTTAGCCTGCTGCCCAATTTCAAGAGAATTACTAAATGGGTTATTCTTCTGGTATTTCATCCCATTTAGCAATAAATGCTTTTGCTTCAGGGGAATAGTCGTTAATGTCAATATCGCTAAAAATAGTGTTGTTATATATTTCGTCTGCAATCCAAGATGAATTACCCATGAATAAGCAGTACGCATTATAAATTTCAATGTTATCTAAACAAAGGATTTCACTAATAGAAATATTTGTACCTTCGTATTCAATTAACTCATTTCCCTTATCATCAGAAGTAATAGCACATTCTAAATACTCTACTTCTTCTTTTGTTAATTCTGTTTTTACTTTAAGCCAATTATCTGTATTTAACATTTTCTTGGCTGTAAGAATTTTGTGAGCATTGGGATACTCTTTCTCTGTTACTTCTCGCCAATAGCTCATTATTTCATCATAAGCATCAGAAAGAATAAAGATTAACGCATTTTTGTTGTCTATTTGTACTATTGTCTCCATAGTACCCTTGTTAATCATTTCATTACCCTTAATAATGTTGCTATCTGCTTCCGCAGCCTTATCTACTTCCTTATATTTATTATTGCTCATGGCTTCATTCTATCAAAGAATGTCGCTTCTGGCAAGTCTTCATTTGGCAGAAAACAAGTTTCTAAACGCAAATTTCGTTATAAGTTCTTTTTTAATATGAATTAAAATTCAAATGTCTTCAAGATACTTACAAAGATAGAGATACACTAAAATTTAAATCTTTTCGTACAAATAGAATATGTAATAAGAATAATCCAACTACCTGCAAAAGTATAGCAATTTTAAATTCTGGTTCTTATCTGTATGACTGCAACTTGCACAAGGTGAGAATGTAAGAATAATGAAACATCTATTGTTTTAGAAAAGTTACAAATCGGGTAAAATCAAAGCATTTTTTTGATTTTTTTTGAGCGCAAAACCCAAAAAATAGGGCAAAAATGCGATATTTGGTGCTTTTTAGCGCGTTTTGCGTCAAAAATGAGTAAATTATCCCGATTAACCCCCGACAAAGATACAAGGCTATTCTCGCTTAAAATTTCAATAAGGTATTTTAGGGACTGTATGTTGCAAGCATAAAATGAAAAAGGGGGGGAAATCCCCCCCTATACTAAACCTGTATTTCCTCAAATAGTTTATTCAATTCATAAATCACCATTTGCGGAGTTACAAATTTCTCTTCTTCTTCAAGTCGCTTTTCATCCATGAACTGTATAAATGTAGTTAAGCGGTCTTTTGTGAAACCCTTTGTAAGCATGACGCGCAAGCAATCCACCGCTTCATTAGTCCAGAAATTAAGTTTAAGGTGTTCTGCTTCTGCTTCCGTCATTGGTACTACCTCACCCTGAATTTCTGCTGCCCCCTTATAACCGTGGATAAGAATGTTGTAAAAGTTTTGACTTTGTGTTAAGTCTTCCATGTGTTCCAACATATCGCGCGTACTGCGTTCAGGGTACAGCTTAAACTTCAAGTAATGTTTCGCTTCAACAGAATTATCTGCGTGTCCTACAAGGTACTTAATTCTTTCACTTGAAAAACCACCTGCAAGGTTTAATTCCGTGGTTACACTCTTTCTTATACAATGTGTGGTGTAGTTCTTCATCTCCTTTCCAACAGCAGATTTAATAACTCTTAAACTACCTTGTCTAATAAGTGACTTTTCAATTACTGCTAATACTTCATTAGAATAGTTACCCATACGCTTACTATTTTTAGCGTGGGTGCGGATATTAAACACATACTTTGTGTTAAAGGGGTAACTCTTGGCATTCTCTGCTTGCCGTTCAAGTACGCGCTTCATTAAGGGAGTAATAAAGATTATTGTTTCCTGCCCTGTTTTATCTTTCGTTTTAGCGTGCAAGTTGCGTATTGTGTGCTTGTTCAAATTCACCTGTTCCCATTTCATTTCTAAAATGTCACCAATACGCCAACCTGTTACCATTGAGAAATACAGAATAAAGAATTTCTGTTCCTTAATTTCTCTTCTGTTTTCTTCTTCGTCTATTACTTCAAAAAGAATTCGCTGCAACTCTTCCACAGTAAAGGGCATTTTCTCCATAGGCAACTTGTTCTTTACAAATTCCTCTTTGCCATACTTTACAAGTGTATTAATATACTTAATAGGGCTTTCTTCAAATTCATTTATAATTCTGTTCCACAGTTTAGCAAGGTAACAGAAATTGTGGTCTTGTATGTCGTTGGAAAAATCACTAATAGAATTAAAGTAACTGTCAAAGAAAGGCTTTTTAAGTTCGTGTAATGCCGCAAGTGGGTAGTTAGTTTTAATGAATGCAATAAACTGCTTCAAGAAAGCGATATGTCTGCTATTCACTTTACCTTGGGCTATGCAATCAGGGGTAAGGCGTGAAAAGTATGCTAATGCGTTAATAGGCTCATCTGCTACTATGGGCTGTACCCCTGTATTAGTCATTTTAGCAACCTCTGCTTCTGCTACTGCTTCAAGTGCCTTTCCCTCTTCAAGTAGTAAGGCTATTTCAATTTTTATTTCTTTCTGCGTGGGTTTTTTAGCACCTTTCCACGCTTTTTGTTTTCTTCCATAAGGGTACTTATCTCCCTTAAAGGCTTTTACTGCGTCAAAGTAGATTAAGTTAAACTTTCCTGTTTTTTCGTTATACTTTGCTTCCATGCCCACAAACTACTAAAAATGAAGGTGGAAGTCAAGTAAAACCGTTGCAAAAAGATGCTGCCAACAGAAAGAAAAGTCAAAACCGCATTAAGGGCAAGAAAAGCGGGAAAGAGAATATAAACATCGCGAAGTAAAAGAATTGTGTATTTGCAAAGAAACGGATAGAAAATTTATGCCGCCCGCAAAGCGGGCTCAAATAGACGCTCGCTGTCGCTCGCAAACTAATCGCCAACTTCCAATTTGTCGATGATTCACTTATGATGCCAACGCAAAAAAATTAGAATTCTTCTAAAATATACTTGACTTATGGGAAAAGGGGTGATAGATTGAGCCCGTGCTCCGCCGAGCGGGGCAACCAGACACACGACAACAACAATCACACACGAAAGACACACGACTATGAAATACCAGTGCACCGTATGCGGCGAAGTAGTAGAGAGCGACACCATGCCCGAGGTTTGCCCCGTCTGTGGGGTGGATACCTTTGTGGAGCTGGACGAGAGCGCCGAGAAGGTATACGCCGATGAGCACCGCGTGGGCGTGGCTCAGGGGCTCGATGAAGAGGTGGTGAAGGGTCTGCGCGACCACTTCCAGGGCGAGTGCTGCGAGGTGGGTATGTACCTGGCCATGAGCCGTCAGGCTGAGCGCGAGGGCTATCCCGAAGTGGCCGAGGCTTTCCGCCGCTACGCATGGGAGGAAGCCGAGCACGCAGCCAAGTTTGCCGAACTGCTGGGCGAGGTGCTGACCGACAGCACTGCCAAGAACGTGGCCATGCGCGCCGATGCCGAGTTCGGTGCCTGCAACAGCAAGCTGGCTATTGCCAAGCGCGCCAAGCAGCTGGGCTACGATGCCGTTCATGACACCGTGCATGAGATGTGCAAGGACGAGGCTCGCCACGGCAAGGGCTTCGATGGGCTGCTCAAGCGCTACTTCAGCAAGTAAGAGAAAGTTTCAAGCAAGTGCAATACGCCAGCCGGTGGGGTTCTGCCCCGCCGGCTTTTATACGTGCTGTGAAGCACAGGCGCTGGTGAAGTTCAGGCAGGCTGCTGCTGGGTGATGCAGTGGATGGCGCCGCCCTCAATCACCAGGCGCCGGGCATCGATACCCACCACTAGGC
The DNA here is from genome assembly GCA_045580715.1 of Clostridia bacterium. GTDB lineage: Bacteria > Bacillota > Clostridia > UBA1381 > UBA1381 > RGIG1988. The sequence continues at coordinate 8,778 of JAZNOH010000204.1, read as the reverse complement.
GGCCGGGGAAAGCCTCGCGCAGAATGCCGAGTGCGCGGTCATCTTCCTTGTCCTGCATGAAGATGGGTACAATCACGCTGCCATTGCAGATGAGGAAATTAGCATAGCTGGCGGGCAGTTGTTCCAGTCGCCAGTCCTGCGCCACCAGCGGCTGCGGCATGGGCAGGGGGATAATCTCCACGCGGTGGCCGGAGGGTGTGCGCAGATCCTGCAGCCGCTCATTGTTTTCTGCCAGCGCGCGGTAGTGGGGGGAGTGAGGATCGGGCTCGACGATGGATACCACCGCCTCGGGGTTCACAAAACGCACCATGTCGTCTATGTGGCCATCGGTGTCATCGCCTTCGATACCGCTGCCCAGCCAGAACACATGGGTGGTACCCAGGAGACGGTGCATTTCGGCTTCGATATCGGCCTTGGTGCAGCCTGGGTTGCGGTTCGGGTTCAGGAGCACCGCCTCTGTGGTGAGCACCAGCCCCTCGCCGTTGCCTTCAATGGCGCCGCCCTCCAGAATGATATCGCTGCAGAGCTGGGGCAGCCCCAGACTGGCGGCTATGCGGGCGGGTACTTCGTTGTCCAGATTCCACGGAGAGAACTTGCCGCCCCAGGCGTTGAAGGTCCAGTTGGCCAGCTGCATGCCGCCATCTGCCCGCTTAGTGAAGATGGGGCCGTGGTCGCGGCACCATACATCATTGGTCGGGTGGTCGTAAAGCTTGTAGCGCTGCACGCCGCTGGTGCGCAGCAGTTTATCGATGCCTGCGTGCAGCGGCGCGGCGGCGTTGATGCGCACCTCCGCCTCTGTGGCGATGGCTGCGGCCAGCTCGGCGTAGCGCCCGTGGAGCTCCTGCAGGCCGCCTTGCCACAGGTCATCGCGGTGCGGCCACGAGAGCCAAACAGCTTCCATCTTTTCCCACTCGGCGGGCCAGCGCAGCTGGCTGCCCTGCATCGGTTCAGTGCTCATCGTATCAGTTGTCATCGAGTGTTTCGTAGGGGGCATTCAAGAGAATCGCCACCGGGGTGAGTCCGTCGAACTGTTCGCGTTTGTCGCCATCCTGCTTGCCGAACACGCCGACCTCAATCAGGTTGTACACCAGGTCTCCCACGTGGGTGGATTCGGTGATGCCCCATTGCTCCATCACCGCCAGTGCCAGCGGTCCGTATTCTTCCAGCGCATAGGCGCAGAAGCCGAAATACAGCTCCTCAGCGCTCAGGTGCGGATTCTCCGACGGCTTGCGGCAGCGCTCCACTGTGGCATCCAGCGCCGCGCGGATGAAATAGTACGCATCTGCCGGGTAATCATCATTCTTCTGCAGAATCTTGTCTACTGCATCCTCAAAACTATATGCCATGGCTGCATGCTACCATGTTCTGCCTGTCAGCGCAATAGCAAATAGATGCATATTCGCTTGCTACCTGTGGCTGTTTGGTATAGAATACGCCGCGTATGAACGCGCTGCCCCGCCTTTCCTTTTCCCGCCCGCTGGTGGTGGGCTCTGTCTCCACCGCTGAAGCCTGGACTGCCGCCTGTGCGGCTGAATCGCTGCCGTGTGATGTAGTGGAGCTGCGCGCCGATGGCCTGCCGGCTGATACAGATTGGGCCGCACTGGCGCAGATGCGCTGCTGCCGCCCTGTGCTGGTCACCGTGCGCCACGAGAGCGAGGGTGGCCTGCGCTCCATGAGCACGGAGGAACGCCTGCATATAGCCCGCACGCTGCTGCCTCTGGCTGCCGCGCTGGATTGGGAGATAGCCCTGCTCCCCGCCGCTCAGAACCTGGTAGCCGAGGCGCATGCTGCCGGGGTGCCCGTCATCGCCTCAGCCCACGATTTTGAAAAGACGCCCGCCCTTGAATCTCTGCAGGAAAAGGAGCAGGCTGCCCGTGCCCTGGGGGCAGATGTGGCCAAGTTTGCTTTCCGTCTGCACAGTGCAGAGGATATGATGACCGGTGTGGAGCTCCTGCGCCGCGCCACCGGCACCACCACGGTCATGGGCATGGGTTCACTGGGTGCCGTCAGCCGTCTTCTCTACGCCCAGCACGGCGCATGCCTGGTTTACGGCTACCTGGGCGATACCCCCACCGCTCCCGGTCAGTGGTCCGCCGCCCTCTGCCGCCAGAGCCTCGATGCGATTGACAATTGACCATTGACGATTGACAAATTTGGGGGGCGCAAATCCGTCGGAGTACGGGACTTTAGTCCCGTAAAATATAAGCGGCAGCTTTCGAGTTTTTTTTGACGGCCTGCCGTTTGCTCGCGTTACACCAGCGTGAGCACCAGCATGATGCTGATGATGATAATCTTACCCAGCACGCCGGCCAGCAGGCCGAGCGTGGCGCCAAGACCGGATTTAGCGGATTCTCTGGTGTTTTTCTTCTGGAAATGCAGCTCAGCGATAAAAGCGCCGAGGAACGGGCCGATGATGATGCCGAAGGGGAAGATGAAGAAGGCGCCCACGAAGAGACCTATCATGCTGCCCCAGAAGGCATGCTTGCTGCCGCCGAACTTACGGGCCCCCATGGCGGTGGTGATGTTGTCTACCAGGGTGCCGAACACAGCAAGCGCCAGCATGATGCCCCAGAACCACCAGACCGGGTAGGGCTCGCCCGCCGCCACAGCGTAGCACACACTGCCGCCCAGCGCCACAAAGCAGCCGGGGTAGGGCAGCACTGCCCCCAGAAAACCCGCGATATACAGCACCACGGCGGCGGCGTACAGCGCGCCGCTCCCGTAATCCAGCCCCGCAAACCAGTTCATGAGTTCATGAAACATAATTAATCATTAATCACTAATAATTAATCATTACCCCAGGTTCGCCTCGCGGATGCCGGCGCGCTTGCGGGCAGTGGCCTCCAGGATGCGCTTGCGCATGCGGATGAAGTGCGGCGTGGCTTCCACCAGCTCATCGGGCTCGATGTATTCGATGGCGCGCTCCAGCGAGAAGACGCGGGGCGGGGTGAGCTGGATGGAGTCGTTCTTGGTGGCCGAGCGGTGGTTGGTGAGGTGTTTCTCGCGGGTGGGGTTCACCGGAATGTCGATATCCTTCGGGTTTTCGCCCACAATCATGCCCTCGTACACTTCATCACCGGGGGCAATGAACAGCGTGCCGCGCTCTTCCATGGCCTGCAGGGCGTAGGGACGGGCAATGCCGTTTTCCATGGAGATGAGGGTGCTGGTCTGGCGGGTGGTGATTTCGCCTGCGTAGGGGGCGTATTCCTTGAAGAGGTGGGAGAAGATGCCGTGGCCACTGGTCAGGTTCACCAGCTCGAACTCGAAGCCGATGAGACCGCGGGTGGGAATGGTGGCCTGGATGGTGGTGCGTCCGCTGCCGTTGGCCTCCATGTTCTCGAGGATGCCGCGGCGGTTCCCGAGGATACGCACGGTGCCGTTGGCGCATTCATCGGGCACTTCGATGAACACCGTCTCGAAGGGCTCACAGTTCACGCCGTCAATCTCGCGCACAATCACCTTCGGGCGGGAGACGAGCACCTCGTAGTTCTCGCGGCGCATCTGTTCCACCAGAATGGCAATCTGCATGGTGCCGCGGGCGGATACGCTGAACACGCCGGCCAGGTCGGTATCTTCCACCTTGATGGAGATATTCGTGCGCATTTCGCGCATCAGGCGGTCGCGAATCACGCGGCTGGTCACGTTCTTGCCGTCGCGGCCACCCAGCGGACCATCGTTGATGCTGAACTCCATCTGCACGGTGGGCGGTTCAATCTTCACGAAGGGCAGGGGCTCACCCTCCGGGTCGGCTGTCAGTGTCTGGCCGATGTCTACGTCCTCGAAACCGGAAAGACCGATGATGTTGCCGGCTTCGCCTACCGTGGAGTCGTTGGTCTGCAAGCCACTGTATTCGAAAAGTTTGGTCACTTTGGCCGGCACGCGGGAGCCATCCTGGCGGATGAGGTGCAGCGTGTCGCCCTTCTGCACGCGGCCGCTGGTGATGCGGCCCACCGCTACGCGGCCCACGTAGTCATCCCAGTCGATATTGGAGATGAGCATCTTGAAAGGCTTGTCGGGGTCGGCATCCTTCGGGGCGGGGATGTGCTTCACAATCTGGTGCAGCAGCGGCGTGCAGTCCACGGGGGCTTCACCCTCCGGACTGTTCATGAAGTAGCCATCGCGGGCGGAGCCGTACACAAAGGGAGCTTCAAACTGCTCCTCTGTGGCGTTCAGGTCGAGCAGCAGCTCCAGCACCTGGTCGTGCACCTTCATCGCATCGGCATGCGGGCGGTCAATCTTGTTGATGACCACGATGGGCAGCAAACCTTCCTCCAGCGCCTTACGCAGCACAAAGCGGGTCTGCGCCTGCGGGCCTTCGTAGGCATCCACCACCAGAATCACGCCGTCCACCATCTTCATCACGCGCTCCACCTCGGCGCCGAAGTCGGCGTGCCCGGGGGTGTCCACGATATTGATGGTGTAGTCGTTCCAGTGAATGGAAGTATTCTTGGCTTTAATCGTAATCCCCTTTTCGCGCTCCAGATCCATAGAGTCCATGGCGCGCTCCTGCACCTCCTGATTCTCACGGTAAGTGCCACCGGCTTTCAGAAGCTGGTCCACCAAGGTGGTTTTGCCGTGGTCTACGTGGGCGATAATGGCGAGATTGCGGAATTTGCTGGGATCACTCATAACAAAAATGTGCTCAGCCGACTACTGCGGCTGCGCCGCAGAGTCTAGCATATTCAGTTCGCTTTGAAAAGAGCAAAGATTGGGAAAATCACCCGCTTGCATAAGAAAAAAGGCCCGCCATAACGCGGAAAAGGCTTTCTTCCGATGTGGAAGAAAGCCTTTTCCGGAATAAATGTGATTCTTGCAATCAGCGCTTGGAGAACTGGAAGCGCTTGCGGGCGCCGGGGCGACCGGCCTTCTTGCGTTCCTTCATGCGGGAATCGCGGGTCAGGAGACCCTGCTCGCGGAGAGCGGAGCGGTATTCCTCGTCAATCATGACCAGGGAACGGGCGATAGCCAGGGAGATAGCACCGGTCTGACCGTGCACACCACCACCGCGGCAGACGACGCGCACGTCGAACTTCTTCATGGTGTTGGTGGCGTAGAAGGGCTGCAGCACAGCGTTCTGCAGAGCGTCGGTGGGCAGGTACTCCTCGAAGGAGCGACGATTGATGGTGATCTTGCCGGACTTGCCTTCCTCAGCGGGGGTAAGCCAGGCGTGAGCGATGGCTTCCTTGCGACGGCCAGTGGCGTTGTAGGGAGTAGTAGACATAGTCAGAATAAAATTAGGCGATGGTTACAGCTTCGGGGGTCTGAGCGGTGTGGGGGTGCTCAGCGCCTACATAGACCTTGAGACGGCCACCCTGGGCGCGGCCCTGACGGGTGTGGGGAATCATGCCCTTCACGGCAAGCTCCACAATCATCTCAGGATGAGTCTTACGCAGCTTGGCGGGGGTGGTTACCACCTGGTTGCCCACATAACCCGTGTAGCGGGTGTAAATCTTGGCGCGCTCCTTGTTACCGGTGAGCACCACCTTGTCGGCGTTCACGATGATCACATAGTCACCGCAGTCCACGTGGGGGGTGAAGATGGTCTTGTTCTTACCGCGAAGCAGGTTAGCTGCTTCAACTGCAACCTGACCGAGCACCTTACCGGCAGCGTCGATCACATACCACTTACGCTCAATTTCCTGAGGCTTGGCAGAGAAGGTTTTCATATTTCGTTTCTTATCTATTCCAGTTTTGGCTTTCGCCACGTAGCAACCCCTAAACAGGTCAGCTCACAGAGGGTAGCATAGCTCAATTTTAATGTCAACCGCATTTTGTGACTTGTAGGAACTTTTTTTGCAAAAATGAGAAAAAGTGCTTGCCATGTGGGCTTTTCGGCATTAAACTGTCCGCGCGTCCGCGCTGTTACGCGCGGTGCGAATCAACAAATCAAGAACGACATAATGGCAAATCCCCCCAATAATCGCGGCGGCAAGCCGCAGCAGCGCCCCAATGGCCCGCGTCCTGCGGGTAATGCACGTCCCACCAACGCCGCTCCCAAGCCCAAGAAGGTTGATGATGACGGTGAGGGTGAGATTGAGCTCGAAGGCGTGGTTTCCGCGGTGCTCGCCGGCACCATGTTCCGCGTGAAGGTGGCCAATGGCCATGAGTTCCTGGCTCACATTTCCGGTAAGATGCGCAAGCGCTTCATCCGTCTCGTGGTCGGTGACCGCGTGCGTATCGAGGTGTCTCCCTACGATATGTCGAAGGCTCGCATCACCTTCCGTCTGAACTGATTCCGGGAGAGAAAGTTTTTCACAAAGCTCTGCAGTAATCCGCTGCAGGGCTTTTTTTATCAGCTGCCGATGCGCACTACGGAGAGCGCGGCTACTTCCTTCACGCCGGGGAGTTTTCTGAGCTGGGTGGCGCAGGCGCGCGCAGTGGCGCCGGTGGTGAATACGTCGTCCACCAGCACGATGCGGGCGGGGTAGGTCTTCATTCTGCTGAAGAATCCGGGTGATTTAAGCCGGTAGGCGCGCATTGCATTGAGCCGGCGGGCGCTGGCGGTGAGGCGGGTCTGGCTGATGATGCCGGTATCGCGGCGTTCGAGTAATTCCAGTACGCGGAGTTTGCGCAGGCGTGCAAGCTGGGTGGCCAGTTCGGCGGCCTGGTTATAGCCTCGCGCGTAGAGTTTACCGTGAGTCACCGGCACGGGCACGAGAGCCCAGTCGGTGTGAGCGCAGAGTTTCGGGGTGTTTTCCCACAGCTCGTTGAGCAGCTGTGCCAGCGGGGCTGCCAGATGCAGCGCCTTGTGGTATTTGAGCTGGTAGATGAGGCGCATGGCCTCCTCTGTCTGCTGCAGGGCCTGTCTGGCCAGGATGAACGGCCGTTTGTGACCGGAGCAGTTCTCGCAGCGGTCGGGGTCGGTCTGCTGCCCGGCGGTGGGGGCGCCGCAGTGCAGGCAGATGGGGGCAGGAATGCGCCGCAGCGTTGCCAGACAAGCGGGGCAGAGGGTGCTGCTGCTTGTGGTTTCGCCGCAGAGCTCGCAGGTAGCCGGAAAAAGCCAGCTGAGCATGGCGCTTACGAACGGTGGCGGGAAATGAACTCGCGAGCCACGGCCTGATAGGCCATGGAGGCGGAGCCGAAGCGGTCGTGCTCCATGATGGTGCGGCCGAAACTGGGGGCCTCTGCCACGCGGACGGAGCGGGGGATATAGTTCTTGTACAACTTGTCCGGCAGCTCCTGCTGCACCTGGCGGATGACTTCGTTGGCCAGTTTGGTGTTGTTGTACATGGTCATGATGATGCCTTCGTGCTTCAGGCGCGGGTTGACGCCATTCTCCCGGATCTGGTCCATGATGAAGAGAATCTTCGAAAGACCCTCCAGACTCAGGAACTCACACTGCATCGGGGTAATCACCTCATCGCACGCGCACAGGGCAGAGGTCATGAGCACGCCCAGAGAGGGCGGGGTGTCCAGAAAGACATAGTCAAAGAAATTCTGCTGGCGCAGACCCTCCATGGCATCGTACATGCAGGTCAGGTGCGATTCATTCTGGGTGAGCTCCACTTCCACGCCGGACAAGTCAACATGCGCGGGAACAATGGCCAGATTGCGCCGCTTTGTGGGGCGCACCAGGTCTTCCAGCAGGCTCTCGCCGATGAGGGCAGGGTACAGGCTGGCATCACTCTCCACCTCGATGCCCAGCATGGTGGTGGCATTTGCCTGCGAATCCATATCAATAATCAGCACGCGCTTGCCGCGTGCCGCCAGGGCCGCCGCCAGGTTTACTGTGGTGGTGGTTTTTCCGACGCCGCCTTTCTGGTTCGCTATGGCTATAACTTTCACGCCGGGCATTCTACCCAAGCCCCGCCGGTTTTTCAAGCTGTATTTAGGTATGCAGACACACAGAATGTGTTTTACATCCGGGCATCTGTTGTGTTATTCTGCCTGCATGCAGAGAGAACAGCTTATTGCCGCCGCCAGGGAACTGAACCGTGAAGTGGGTGAACTGGAGTTTGCCGCCCCGGTGGCTTATACTTATAATCCGCTGGATTATGCCTGGGATGGCCATGAGGCCTATATCCGCAAGTTCGGAGCCGGGCAGAAGGATGTGCTGTATCTCGGTATGAATCCCGGCCCTTTCGGCATGGCGCAGACGGGGGTTCCCTTTGGTGAGATAGCGGCGGTGACGCTGTGGATGGGAATCATGGCCTCTGTGGGGCAGCCGGAGAAGACGCACCCGAAGCGCCCGGTGCAGGGCTTTTCCTGCCCCAGGTCCGAGGTGAGCGGGCGGCGGCTCTGGGGGCTGTTCGAGGAGATGTACGGCACGGCCGAGGCGTTTTTCAAGCATGCCTACGTGGCGAATTACTGCCCGCTTATCTGGATGGGGGAGACCGGCGCCAATATAACCCCGACCCAGCTTCCCAAGAGTCAGGTGGAGGCGCTGGATGCCGCCTGCCAGCGGCACCTGGTGCGGCTTATTGAAATTCTGCAGCCCCGCGTGCTTATCGGCGTGGGGGGCTATGCGCTCAAACAGCTCGAAATTGCTGCTGCTGCCCTGCCGGACAAGCAGTTCACGCTGGGTACCATGCTGCACCCCAGCCCGGCCAGTCCTGTGGCCAATAAGTTCTGGCCTGCCCGCCCGAAGGAACAGATTCAGGAAATACTGAAGCAGGCGGGGCTGTAATGCCCCGACGCGTTGGCATAATTACCAATCATCGGCAAATTGGACTTTGGCGAGCCAAAGGCGAGCGGAATTTTGAGCCCGTCAGGGCGGCATAATCATAGCCCAGGGTGCAGCCGCGACAGCGGCGGAACCCTGGGTAAAACGAAAATGAT
>JAZNOH010000203.1:0-3120 GCA_045580715.1 Clostridia bacterium | reverse complement strand
ACCTGACCTCTTACCTCATCAGGCTCAGCAGAAACTCCACATTCCAAAACATAAGGCAATTCCATAATAACACTTTCGATTTCAAAAGGTCCTATACGGTAGCCCGATGACTTGATAACATCATCAACTCTGCCGACATACCAATAGAAGCCATCTTCGTCTTTCCAAGCAACATCTCCTGTGTGATAATATCCGTCGTGCCATACTTCATCAGTTTTGTCCTGTGCATTATAGTAGCCTGTGAACAATCCGCAAGGTGCTCCGTCAGAAACCTTGATAACAATTTCTCCGTTTTCACTGACAGGAACTGATTTTCCGTCTGCATCAATCAAATCAACATCATAAATCGGTGCAGGCTTACCCATCGAACCGATTTTGTGTGGTGCGCCTGTCATATTACCAATAATCATAGTGCTTTCAGTCTGACCAAAGCCCTCTAAGATTTTTAAGCCTGTTGCTTTCTTGAATTGCTTATAAACTTCAGGGTTTAGTGCCTCACCGGCAGTTGTCATATGCTGAACTGATGAAAAATCATATTGTGAAATATCCTGCTTAATCATCATTCTAAGCATAGTTGGCGGTGCACAGAAGGTTGTGATTTTATATTTTGCAAACATAGGCAAAATCTCTGCTGCATCAAATCTATCAAAGTCAAATACAAATGTTGCAGCCTCACAAAGCCACTGTCCATAGAGTTTACCCCACATAGATTTCGCCCAACCTGTGTCGGAAATTGTAAAATGCAACCCGTCAGGGTCAACATTGTGCCAGTATTTTGCTGTGTGGAAATGACCAAGTGCATATTTATAGTTATGTGCAGCAATTTTAGGATAGCCTGTTGTTCCTGATGTGAAGAACATAAGCATCAAATCGTCGCCGCCAGGAGCGTCCTCTGTTCTCTTATAATGAGTGCTGAACAGTGTATACTCTTCGTTAAAATCTCTCCAACCATCTCTCTTTTTGCCAACAATCAGTTTATGTATTAACTGTGGACACTTCGCAGCTGCCAAATCAATCTGTTCTGGAACTCCATCGTCAGATGTTGCAACAATTGCACTGATACCTGCTGCATTAAAGCGATACTCAAAATCGTGCTCCTGCAACTGATTTGGTGCAGGAATTGCAATCGCACCTAATTTATTCAAACCAATCATAGCAAACCAGAACTGATAATGTCTTTTTAAAACGAGCATTACTCTGTCACCCTTTTTGATACCGAGTGATTTAAAGTAGTTTGCACATTGATTTGATGCCTTTTTAATATCTGTAAATGTAAACCTGCGTTCAGTCATATCCTTTGAAATATGAAGCATTGCCAATTTTTCAGGCTCTTTATTTGCAAGCTCATCAACAAGATCAAAGGCAAAGTTAAAGTTTTCTGTGTTTTTGAATTTGATTGATGTAGGTGTTCCCTTTTCGTTTTCCTCAACATCAATGAATTTTTGATATATTCTTGGCTTGGTGTCACTTGCTCTTTTAACTGATACATCTTCTGTTTGTGCAAGCTCTGGAATTTCGTCTGTTTCTTCACCTTTTAAAACGATAGCATAAAAAGTACAGTCCTTACCATCAACCGCAATCATTCCGTGAGGAGTGCTACTGTCGTAATAGATACTGTCACCAGGGCCCAAAACTTCTTTATGCTCACCAACCTGCACCATCAGATGACCTTCAATAACAAGGTCACATTCCTGACCTGAGTGAGTTGTGAGTTCAATATCCCTGTTAACTGCATCAGCGTCATAAACACTCTTAACATACAAAGGCTCTGCAATACGATTTTGAAATGCATAGGCAAGGTTATAGTAGGTCATTCCGTGAGCGTGGGCAATCTCCTGTCCCAAGCCCTGACGGGTTACTGTGTATGAACGAAGCTTAGGGCTTGTACCCTCAATAATATCAGTAACATTGACATTCAAAGCCAATGCACATCGATACAAAAACGCAAAGTTCAAATCGCTCTTTCCTTGTTCACAATCAGAATATTCAGCCTCAGAAATTCCTGTCTTTTGTGCCATTTCCAAAAGAGTCAAGCCCTGAATTTCACGAAGCTCTTTAATTCTTCCTGCCATTTCCTTGATTTTTAAATCAAGTCCTGTCATTTTTTCCATTCTATTCTCTCCTTTTTATAGGGGACATTAAAAAACTCGTCCCAAAGTTGATTTCTTTGAGACGAGCATAATTCTATACCCGCGGTACCACTCAAATTGCGAAATTCTTTCGCCCCTCTTGGAGTCCATCAACCCCTATGCCTTAACGCAGCAATCACGGAGAGGTTCTACTGATTTTTAAAAAAACTTTCTTCCTCTCGGCTCGGAAGCTACAAACACAAAAACTGTTTCCTATGACTCGCACCAACCGTCACTTCTCTAAAAGGTCATATCTTTGCGCACTCTTCGTCAACGCCTTTTAATGATACTTTATGAAATTATGTTAGTATAATAACATATTTTAAAGACTTTGTCAACTCTTTTTTTCTAATATGATAATCTCCTGAGCATTTCCTCGTTATCGAATGTATATTCTGCAGTTTTTAGAGGAAAAGTCATCTCCTCTTCATAATACCAAGGGTCATCATCATGGAGAGGATTTTTTACTATGTGAAATTCCTGTGCAGGCATATATCCTTGCGCCAAAAGGAATGCTTTTTTGCCCTCTTGATTTTTGCACACATCAACCACCATAACAATATGCCCGGGACTTCCCCCTTTTAGTAATACATCACCTACATTAAGTTCAGACAAAGAAATTTCTTCTGACTCATATTTTTCCATTGATTGCGTTCCTGCATAGGAAAAGACAATACGCAAATATTTTTTGAAATTATCATAAGAGTCATCATATGATGCACTCTTAACCCACCTTGTGCCATTTTCAAAGGATACTCTGTATCCATCACGCCACTTTGAATATTCACACAAAAATCCGTCGGTAAAGTGGAATGCAATTTTATCATATTCTCCTTTAGACCAATAGAATTCTGCATACACTCTCATAACCGAGTCTGCACATTGTTGCAGATTTTCGTTTTCAATAGGCAGAGAAAAAACTGCTATGTGTGCATTTTGGTTTCCTTTTTTATCTCCATTATACAAAAATACAGGTGATTGGTGAGGTTTT
>JAZNOH010000202.1:0-3870 GCA_045580715.1 Clostridia bacterium | reverse complement strand
TTGATTGCAATAAGGTCTTCCTTAACAATATCCAAAACAACCTCTTCGTGTGCTAAAATATTATTGTATTCAGAGATTTTTTCGCAAATCTGTGCGTATTCATTTTCAATCTTATCTCGCTCTAAACCAGACAAACGACCTAATTGCATTTGAACAATAGCAGTTGCCTGTGCTTCGGAGAGACCAAACTTTTCACAAAGAGCAATTTTTGAGTCAGGGATAGATTTTGATGCACGAATTACATTAATTACCTCATCAATATCATCAATAGCAATCTTGTAACCCTCTAAAATATGCGCTCTTTCCTCAGCTTTAGCAAGGTCATATTTAGTTCTTCTTACAATAACCTCTTTTTGATGGTTTGTGTAATGGTCAATCATTTCACGAAGATTTAGAATCTTTGGAACACCATCCACAAGTGCTAAGAGGATAACACCGAAAGTATCCTGCATTTGTGTAAATTTATAAAGGTTATTCAAAACAATATTTGCATTGGCATCACGCTTTAAGTCAATAATCAAGTGCATATTTTCATCGGATTCGTCTCTTGTTGATGCAATTCCGTCAATTTTTCCGTCACGCACCAATTCATTAATATGCTTTTCCAATCTTGCCTTATTAACCTGATATGGAAGCTCGGAAACAACAATTCTTGTTTTTCCTGAGTCAAGCTCCTCAATCTCTGCTCTTGCACGCATAATAATTCTGCCACGGCCTGTGTGGTATGCACTTCTAATACCACTTTTTCCCATTATAATACCTGCAGTAGGGAAATCAGGGCCTTGAATAATCTCTGTCAACTCATCAAGAGTGATATCAGGGTCATCAATAGTGGCAATAATTCCGTCAACAACCTCGCAAAGATTGTGAGGAGGAATGTTTGTTGCCATACCAACGGCTATACCTGCAGAGCCATTAACCAAAAGGTTAGGAAATCTTGATGGTAAAACAGATGGCTCCAAGAGCTTATCGTCATAGTTTGGGACAAGGTCAACAGTGTCCTTTTCAATATCGGAAAGCATCTCGGCTGCAAGCTTTGACATTTTCGCTTCTGTGTATCGGTATGCAGCAGGCGGGTCGCCGTCGATTGAACCAAAGTTACCTTTACCTTGTACAAGCGGATATCTCAATGAGAAATCCTGTGCAAGACGCACCATTGCATCGTAAACTGATGAGTCACCATGTGGATGATATTTACCCAAAACATCACCGACAGTTGCAGCTGACTTTCTGAAATCATTCTCATAAAGAAGATTTGATTCATACATATTGTATAAAATTCTTCTGTGAACAGGTTTCAATCCGTCACGAACATCAGGAAGCGCACGGCTGACAATAACGCTCATTGCATAGTCAATATATGATTTTTTCATTTCATTGTTAAGCTCAACATTAACAATTTTCTGGTTTTCCAGTGCTCCTAAATCAAGCACTTTATCCTGAGTTTTCTTTGCCATAATAATGGTTACCTCCATTTAAAATCGGGGTGTATGGCGCATAAGTCATACACCATAAATTATATCATAAATACATAAAAAAATCAAGTAAATTACACTAATTTTTACTATAAATAAAATAAGTTGGAAAATTTTATAAAAACACTTGATTATTTGCTCATTTTGTGGGAAAATATAGATTGGACGATAATAAACAAAAAAGGAAAGGGTCATTAAGAGTGCATAAAGCTGATACAACAATCGGATATGTTGAGCCAGGGTCCTACGCTGATGAAGCAGGGCTTGAGAAGGGCGATAAAATCCTTACTATCAACGAAAACGAATTTTATGATATATTGGAATATCGATATCTGACAGCTGAATATGAGGTAGTTTTAAAGGTTTTGAAAAAAAATGGTGATATTGAGGAAATAACCATTGAGAACGACTATGAGGATTTGGGAATTGAATTTTCAAATGCTTTAATTGATGATGCAAAAAGCTGCAGAAATAAATGTGTGTTTTGTTTTATCGACCAGCTTCCAAAGGGAATGAGAGAAACGGTCTATTTTAAGGATGACGACACAAGGCTCTCGTTTTTGCAAGGGAATTATGTTACATTAACTAATCTTTCTGATGATGAATTAAATAGACTCATAAAAATGCGTGTTTCACCGATTAATATTTCAGTGCATACAACAAATCCTGATTTAAGAGTTAAGATGCTTAACAACAAAAATGCAGGAAAAGTTTATGAAATAATGAAACGATTTTCAGAAAACGGAATTTATATGAACTGCCAGATAGTTTTGTGCAGAGATTATAACGATAAAGAGGAATTAGACAGGACTATTTCGGACATTTCAAAATTGAGTCCGTTTGTTGAAAGCTTGTCGGTAGTTCCAGTGGGATTAACTGCTCACAGAGAGGGTTTATGTAGTCTTAAAGCATTTGATAAAGAAAGTTCATCTGAGGTTATCAGACAGGTTTCCAAGTGGCAGGAAAAGTTAAAAAAAGAAATTGGAACAAGACTTGTTTACTTATCTGATGAATTCTATATAAATGCAGGAGAGAAAATCCCAAATGCACAGGAATATGAGGGGTTTCCTCAACTTGAGAATGGAGTGGGACTCATTGCATCTATGCAGGAGGAATTTGACTTAGCAATAGATAAAATAAAATATAACAACGAAAAAAGGGAAGTTTCCTTAATAACAGGCGAGCTTGCAGCTGATTTTATAAAAACACTTGCAAAAAGACTTGAAGAAAAATGCAAAGGCTTAAATGTCAATGTGTATCCGATTAAAAATGATTTTTTCGGAGGAGGAGTAAATGTTTCAGGGCTTGTTGTGGGGAAAGATATAGTAGAACAGGTAAAAGGAAAAGAGCTTGGAGATATTGCTTTTATTCCATCTTCAATGTTAAGAGCAGGCGAGGATGTTTTCTTAGATGATATGACATTGGAAGATGTGGAAAAAGAGCTTGGTGTAAGAATTGAAGTTCAGAATGCTGATGGCTTTGAGTTTGTAGAGAGTATAACAGGCGAAGAGATAGAATTTTAAGGAGAGAACGAAATGAAACCAACAGTTGCAATAGTGGGAAGACCAAATGTGGGAAAATCTACTTTGTTTAATAAAATAACAGGACAAAGAATAAGTATAGTGGAGGATACACCTGGTGTAACCCGTGACAGAATTTACGCTGATGCAGTTTGGCTTGATAAACATTTTACCCTGATAGATACAGGTGGTATTGAACCTGCATCAAAGGACGAAATTTTATCACAGATGCGCCGTCAGGCACAAATGGCGATTGAAATGGCTGATGTTGTAATATTTTTGGTAAATGTCAGGGACGGACTGACAGCCAATGACTCAGATGTTGCATCGATGCTTTTAAAGGCAAAGAAAAAAATTGTGCTTGCAGTTAACAAGGTCGATAATATCGGAGACCCTCCATTTGAGTTTTATGAATTTTATAATCTTGGGCTTGGTGACCCTATTGCAGTAAGCTCAACTCACGGTCTTGGTGTTGGTGACCTTTTAGACGAGGTATGTAAGCAATTCCCTGAGGATGCTGACACAACTGAGGATGAGGATGAAATCAAGGTTGCAGTAATTGGCAGACCAAATGCAGGAAAGTCATCACTTATAAATAAAATTTTAGGCGAAAACAGGCTTATTGTTTCAAATATTGCAGGAACAACAAGAGATGCAATCGATTCAAGATTCAGTATTGGTGAGGATAAATATGTGTTTATCGATACTGCAGGAATGAGAAAAAGAGGAAAAATCGAAGAGGTTGTAGAAAGATATAGTGTAATCCGTTCATTAGCAGCAGTTGACAGAAGTGATGTATGTGTTATTATGATTGATGCAACTGAAGGTATTTGTGAACAGGATACAAAGATTGCAGGCTATGCTCATGAACAGGG
>JAZNOH010000201.1:0-4699 GCA_045580715.1 Clostridia bacterium | reverse complement strand
TCAGGTGCAGGCTTTGGTGTAGGAACAATAAAGGATGTTGAGGCTCTTTATGACATTGTCAGAAACAAAAAAATTATAAGCCAAAAAGCGTGGGATTTAGTGTTGAAAAAGCCTGAAGATGGATACTTTTTTGGTTTTGGCTGTGTGGTTGATGATTGGAATGGTAAATTAATATATCAGCAAAATGGTGGACATTGTGGTTTCAGGTCAATGCAGAGGTATCTTCCAAACGAGGATTTTGCGATTTTGGCTCTTACCAATGTTGGCTTTGAGCAGGATTTAAGAGATATTGTCTGCGAAAAGATATATGAGATATATTTTGGAGAGAGCAAGGGTGGTCCAAAATTTGTTATGGATAAGGGCTTTGCAAATAAGTGAGGTATGAAATGATGAGAAAAATGGGCATAATCGATATCGGAACAAATACGATAAGATGTGTTTGTTACGATATAACAAATGAAATCAAACCATTCGATGAGCTTGTTTTCTCGTCAGAAATTTTGAATTACACAAAGGATGGAGAAATGTGCTTTCAGGGAATTTTATGGCTTGATGAAATAATAAAAAAAGCTATGGAATTTTTTGATAGTAAAAATATCCCGACCGTTCACGCTTTTGCAACCTCTGCAATGCGTGATGTGGAAAACTTTTCAGAAGTTTCCTCATTTGTGGAAAAGAGAGTTAAAATAGAATTACTTAGTGAAAAAGAAGAGGCTATGTGTGATTTCTGTGCCCTAAAATATGTTCTTGGGGACAAATGTAGTGGTGTCGGAATTGATTTGGGCGGTGGAAGTATGCAGCTTCTTGCTTTTGAAGAGGGAGAATTAAACTTTTCAAAATCTTTTCCTATTGGTGTGAAAAGGCTATATAACAAATTCGGAGAATTTAAAGAAGAAAACGAGAAATGTGTTCTTGAATATATAAAAGATATTGTTGGTGAAGTGCCTAAGGACAATTTTTTATATGTTATGGGCGGAACAGGAAAGAAAATCGGAAAAATATTAGGGAAAAATGAATTTTTGATTTCTGAACTTGATAATGATGCTTTATTTAATGAAAAGGACAAGTATTCGGAAATTAACACAATACCATATGGTGTATTAGTTATAAAATTTATGGCACAAGACAAAATTAAAATAATGGATTGTGGTTCAAGAGAGGGGTTTGTGTCACAGAAGATATAAAAGGGGAGGTGATATTATGCAGGAAATTTCATCGCTAAAAGGGATAGGAAAAATCAGAAGTGAGCAGTTTTTGAAAAAAGGAATTAAAACTGTTTGGGATTTATTAAATTACTATCCTCGCGACTATGAGGACCGTTCAAATGCTCGTGATATTGCAGATTGTATATCTGGAGAGGATGTTTTGATTAAAGCAATAGTGCTAACGCCTGTAAAGGAAAACAGAATTCGCAAGAATATGGTTATCTACACTATGACGGTCGGTGATGATACTGGCATAATATCAATGACCTGGTATAATAATCGATTTGTTAAAAATGGGTTTAAAATGGGAGAGGAATTTGTTTTTTTTGGAAAAATTAATCCAAAATCACGAAAAAAAGAGATGATAAACCCACTTTATGAAAGAGTTGGAAAAGAAAAGTTTATGGGAAAAATTGTCCCTGTCTATCCTTTGTGGGCAAATATGACTCAAAAGGTTATTCAATCGGCAATGGCTGAGGCGATAAAATTAAAGGGTGATATAGAGGAATATCTTCCTAAAGAGGTTATTTTGGAAAATGGACTTTGTTCCATAGATGATGCAATAGAAAATATTCATTTTCCAAAGAGCTTTGATGATTTTTTTAAGGCAAGGGAACGCCTTGTTTTTGAGGAATTATTGTTTTTGCAAATTGCATTAATGTATAAAAGAGAAGAGAATGAGGAAATTAAAAGAGAACCATTTAGGGACATAAAATGCGTTGTGGATTTTCTTGATAAACTGCCATTTGAAATGACTAATGCACAAAAAAGATGTATAAAAGAAATTTTATTAGATTTAAAAAAGGATAAGCCTATGAACAGGCTTATTCAAGGGGATGTTGGCTCAGGAAAAACTGCAGTTGCAGCTGCAACAATGTATGTTGCAGTTAAGAACGGTTATCAGACTGCCATTATGGCACCAACTGAAATTTTAGCAACTCAGCATTATGAAACCTTTTTAAAATTCTTTGAGAAAACAGATATTAAAATATGTCTTTTGACAGGCTCAACCAAAGGTAAAAAGGCGCTATATGAAAAAATTGCATCTGGCGAAATTGACATAGTTATCGGAACTCATGCGATTATACAAGATAGTGTCACATATCACAATTTAGGACTTGTTATAGCTGATGAGCAACACAGATTTGGTGTGTCACAAAGGGCAAAGCTTACCAATAAGGGTGAGGGAGTGCATACTCTTATTATGACAGCAACTCCAATTCCGAGAACGCTTGCATTTATTTTATATGGCGATTTGGATATTTCGGAAATTGATGAATTACCGCCTGGAAGAAAGCAGGTTTTAACATATGCAGTCGGAGAGGAAATGAGGGAAAGGATAGACGCATTTATTGATAAAAATATTAAGCTTGGTGCTCAGTGTTATGTTGTGTGTCCGTTGATTGAGGAAACACAATCAGGGGACATAAAAAATGCAACTGATTTATCAATAAGACTTTCAAAAAAATTCCCTCAAAACAGAGTTGGATTAATCCACGGAAAAATGAAAGCCTCCGATAAAGATGAGATTATGAACGCTTTTGCAAAGGGAGAAATAAATATTCTGGTTTCCACCACAGTTATTGAGGTGGGAGTGAATGTTCCCAATGCAACAATGATGATAATTGAAAATGCAGAGAGATTTGGTTTGTCGCAGCTGCATCAGTTAAGAGGCAGAGTTGGAAGAGGAAATGAACAATCCTATTGCATAATGTTTTGTCAGGGAACAAGCGAGGTTATGAAAAAGAGAATGACAATAATGTGCAAAACAAACGATGGGTTTGTGATTTCGGAGGAGGACTTAAAGCTAAGAGGTCCGGGAGATTTCTTCGGAACACGCCAACACGGACTTCCTGAAATGAAAATTGCAAATCTCTTTAAGGATATAAAAATTCTGAAAAAAGCAAAAGCGTCTGCTGAGAAAATAATCTCCTCTGATAAAGCTTTATTAAATCAGGAAAATCAGGGAATTTTAAGAAAAATTAAGGAAATGTTTGATGATAATATAGCGCTAAATTAAAAAAACTATAAAATTAGCATAAATTTTTTATATATTTTGTACTTTTTTCGCAAATAATGTTGACCTTTTGGAGATTTTAAGTTAAAATATATATGATATAGATATTTGTGAAAAGTGTTTTTTGAAAGGATTGAATATGAGAATTATATCCGGAATATGTCGAGGACATAAATTAGCCGAATTTGACACAATGGATATTCGTCCGACAACGGACAGAGTCAGAGAATCATTATTCAATCTTATCTCGGATTTTGTTATGGAGGCAAAAGTGCTTGACCTTTTTGGAGGCAGCGGAGCGCTGAGCCTTGAGGCACTTTCAAGAGGTGCTTTAAATAGTGTTATATGCGATATTGACCAAAGGGCAATTAAGCTTATAAACTACAATGCCAAGTCTTTAAGACTTAGTGATAAATTAAAGGTTTTTAATAAATCCGCAGATCAATTTCTTAATGAAAATAAGAACAGTTTTGACATTATATTTTTAGACCCGCCATACAACAAGGGAATAATCGCACCGGTAATTGAGAAAATTATTAACACCAATGCGTTGTCCGAGGATGGAATAGTTGTTTTAGAAAGTGACAATACAGACGAACACGGTGAATTTTTAGGACTTAGTATCCTAAAACAACGAAAGTATGGCAGGACTTACATTACAGTTTACAAAAGAGGGTGATGGATTGTGAGAATAGCAGTTTATCCCGGTAGCTTTGACCCTTTGACAAATGGTCATTTAAATATCATTAAAAGAGCTTCAAGACTCTATGACAAGGTGATTGTCGGAGTTCTTGACAATTCAAGTAAAAATCCGATTTTTACAGCTGAAGAAAGAAAAGAAATGATTGATGAGGCTGTAGCTGATATTAAAAATGTTTCGTGTTATGCTTTTTCAGGATTATTGGTTGATTTTGCGAAACAAAATAACGCTACTGTGATTATAAAGGGACTTAGAACTGTTGCCGATTTTGAATATGAATTCCAAATCGCTCTATTAAATAAAGCTTTAAATCCTGAATATGAAACTGTTTTTATGATGACAGACAGTAAATATTCATATATAAGTTCAAGTGTTGTTAAGGAAGTTGCAAAATATCAGGGTGAGCTTGAGGATTTTGTGCCACTTTGTAACATAGAGAAAATTAAAACAAAATTTAAAAATATAAAGTAAGGAGTTTTGAACAATGGACATAATGGAAATCATTGAATTGATGGAGGAAACTATCGATAAGGCACCTACTGTTCCACTAAGCGGAAAAATCTTGTTAGACAAGGAGGACATTCTTGATTATATTCAGGAAATGCGTCTTTCATATCCTGACGAGGTTAAGGAAGCTAAATGGGTTAAAGAAGAAAGAGAAAGAATTATTTCTGAAGCAGAAGCAAGAGCTGACTCTATGATTAAGACTGCTGAAGCAAAAATGATTCAGATGGTTGATGAAAACGAAATCACAAAGCAGGCACAGGAATATGCAAA
>JAZNOH010000200.1:0-3541 GCA_045580715.1 Clostridia bacterium | reverse complement strand
AAATAAATTAAAAAAAATAAAAAAATGCAAGAAATATTATAAATTAGATATTGATTTTATCAGAAAAAAGTGTTATTATATAGTGTGAGTATGTATGTTTTGTCAAACGCATACGCTAAAGGATTAATTTAAGGAGGAGATTCCATTGGCAAGAAAGATGAAAACTATGGATGGAAATAACGCTGCCGCTTATGCGTCATATGCATTTACAGATGTTGCAGCTATCTATCCTATCACACCATCATCAAACATGGCTGAAGTAACAGATAAATGGGCTGCAGCCGGACAAAAAAACATTTTCGGACAAACTGTTAAGGTTACTGAAATGCAATCAGAGGCAGGCGCTGCAGGTACAGTTCACGGCTCATTAACAGCAGGTGCACTTACAACTACCTACACTGCTTCACAAGGCTTGTTGTTGATGATTCCAAATATGTATAAGATAGCAGGTGAATTGTTACCTTGCGTATTTAATGTATCTGCAAGAGCTTTAGCTTCTCATGCACTTTCAATTTTTGGT
Organism: Clostridia bacterium; assembly: GCA_045580715.1. Lineage (GTDB taxonomy): Bacteria > Bacillota > Clostridia > UBA1381 > UBA1381 > RGIG1988. Next base: position 3,021 of record JAZNOH010000200.1, on the reverse strand, counting down.
GACCATCAGGATGTTATGGCTTGTCGTCAGACAGGTTTTGCTATGCTTGCATCAACAAACCCACAGGAAGCTATGGATTTGGGTGCAGTTGCACACTTAACAACAATTAAGGGAAGAGTTCCTTTCCTTCATTTCTTTGATGGTTTTAGAACATCTCATGAGTACCAGAAGGTTGCTTGCTGGGATTATGAAACATTGGCTAAGATGGTTGATTGGGATGCATTGAATGATTTTAGAAGAGGTTCACTAAATCCTGAACATCCAGCACAAAGAGGTACAGCTCAAAACCCTGATATTTTCTTCCAAGCTAAAGAAGCTGTTAACAAGTACTATGATGCAATTCCTGATTTAACACAGGAATATATGGATAAGGTAAATGCTGAAATAGGAACAAATTATAAGTTGTTCAACTACTATGGTGCAAAGGATGCTACACAGGTTATCATTGCTATGGGTTCAGCTTGTGACACTATACAAGAAACAGTAGATTACTTAAATGAAAATGGTCAGAAGGTTGGTTTAGTAAAGGTTAGACTATACAGACCATTCTCAGCTAAGCACTTGATTGATGCTATTCCTGATACAGTTAAGAAGATTTCTGTTCTTGACAGAACTAAGGAATCAGGTTCAGTCGGTGAGCCATTGTATCTTGATGTAGTTGCTGCATTGCAAGGTTCTAAGTTCCAAGCTTGTGATATCTATTCAGGTCGTTATGCTTTGGGCTCAAAGGATACAACTCCTGCACAGATAATTGCAGTATATAAGAATACTGACAAGAGAAGATTTACAATTGGTATCAATGACGATGTGACAAATCTTTCACTTCCAATCGATGAAAACCCTGACACAACACCAGCTAATATAACAAGCTGTAAGTTCTGGGGATTGGGTGCCGATGGTACAGTTGGTGCTAATAAGAACTCAGTTAAGGTTGTCGCCGACGATACAGATAAGAATGTACAGGCATACTTTGATTATGACTCAAAGAAATCAGGTGGTTTGACAGTTTCTCACTTGAGATTCGGTGACGCTAAGATCACATCAACATATTTGATTAACAAGGCTGACTTTGTTGCTTGTCACAAAGCATCATATATCAGACAATATGATATGGTTTCAGATGTTAAGCCTGGCGGTGTATTCTTATTAAACTGCTCATGGAATGCAGAAGAATTGGAAGAGCACATTCCTGGACAGGTTAAGAAATATATTGCTGATAACAACATTCAGTTCTACACAATTGATGGTGTTAAGATTGGTAAGGAAATCGGACTTGGAAACAGAATTAATACTGTATTGCAGTCAGCTTTCTTCAAACTTGCTAACATTATTCCTGCAGAAGATGCAATTCAATATATGAAAGACGCTGCAACAGCATCATATTCAAAGAAGGGTGATGCAATCGTTAAGATGAATCACGACGCTATTGATGCAGGTGCTAAGCAGGTTGTTAAAGTTGAAGTTCCTGAAAGCTGGAAGAATGCAGTGGCTGAAGACTTGAGTGTTAAGCACGAGGGAGAAGGAAAGCTAATCGATTATGTAAATAATGTATTAGTTCCTGTTAACCAATTCAGAGGTATGCAATTACCAGTTTCAACATTTGAGCCATATGTAACAGGTGAAGTTCCACTTGGTTCATCAGCTTTTGAAAAGAGAGGAATTGCAATTGATGTTCCTGAATGGAATCCTGATGTGTGCTTACAGTGTGGATTGTGTTCATATGTATGTCCTCACGCTGTTATCAGAACAGTTGCATTGACAGAAGAAGAAAAGAACAATGCTCCTGAGGGAACAAAATATGTTAATATGAAGCAAATGGATGGAATGTACTTTGGCGTTGCTATTTCAGTAATGGATTGTACAGGTTGTGGTTCATGTGCTAATGTATGTCCTGAGGTTAAGGGTAACAAGGCTCTTTCAATGAAGCCATTGGATACTCAGCTTGATTCTCAGAAATTCTTTGATTATGGTATTAAGCTAAATGATAAAGAAGCAGTATTGGATAAGTTTAAAGTATCAACTGTTAAGGGTTCACAGTTCAGAGTTCCTTATTTAGAATTCTCAGGTGCTTGTGCAGGCTGTGGTGAAACACCTTATGCTAAGCTTATCACACAGTTGTTTGGAGAAAGAATGTATATTGCAAACGCAACAGGTTGTTCATCAATCTGGGGTGGTTCAGCTCCTTCAACTCCATACACAACAAACAAAGAAGGCAGAGGTCCTGCTTGGGCTAACTCATTGTTTGAGGATAATGCTGAATATGGTTATGGTATGTATCTTGGTCAAAAAGCTTTGAGAGATGCAAATATTTCTAAGCTTGAAAAGATTGCACAAGAAAACCCTGAAACAAAGCCTGCTATTGAAAAGTTCTTGGAAACAAAAGAACTAGGCTTTGAAAATAAGGTTGCAACTGAAGAATTGTTAAAGGCTATTGCTAACATCAATTCACAGGAAGCTAAAGATGTTTTGGCTGACAAAGAATTCTTGGCTAAAAAGTCAGTTTGGATATTCGGTGGTGACGGTTGGGCATACGATATCGGCTTCGGTGGTGTTGACCATGTATTGGCATCAGGTGAAGATGTAAACATTATGGTATTTGATACTGAAGTTTACTCAAACACAGGTGGTCAATCTTCAAAATCAACTCCTACAGGTGCTATTGCTCAATTCGCAGCTGCAGGTAAGGTTGTTAAGAAGAAAGACTTGGCAGCAATCGCTATGAGCTATGGCTATGTATATGTAGCACAAATCGCTCAGGGTGCTGATTATAATCAATGCTTGAAGGCAATGCTTGAGGCTGAAAGCTACAATGGTCCATCATTGATTATTGCTTACGCTCCATGTATCAACCATGGTATCAAGGGTGGTATGAGTATCGCACAGACAGAAGAAAAGAAGGCTGTTGAAGCAGGATACTGGCACTTATTCAGATTCGACCCAAGACTTGCTTTGGAAGGAAAGAATCCATTCCAGCTTGATTCAAAAGAACCAAAGGCTAACTACGAAGACTTCATCATGGGC
>JAZNOH010000199.1:0-10026 GCA_045580715.1 Clostridia bacterium | reverse complement strand
GATGTTCCAACAGGTGATGTCCCAACAGGAGACATCCCAACAGGCGATGTTCCAACAGGAGACATCCCAACAGGCGATGTTCCGACAGGAGACATTCCAACAGGTGATGTCCCAACAGGAGACATTCCAACAGGAGATGTTCCAACAGGAGATGTTCCAACAGGTGATGTCCCAACAGGAGACATCCCAACAGGCGATGTTCCAACAGGAGACATCCCAACAGGCGATGTTCCGACAGGAGACATTCCAACAGGTGATGTCCCAACAGGCGATGTTCCAACAGGAGACATTCCAACAGGCGATGTTCCAACAGGCGACATTCCAACAGGTGATGTTCCAACAGGCGATATCCCAACAGGAGACATTCCAGGTGGAGACATCCCAGACTGTACAGAACATACAGATGATGACAATAACCATATTTGTGATATCTGTGGTGATCCAGCAAGTGAATGCAAGGATGAAAATAACGACCACAATTGTGATATCTGTGGAGATCCAGTAAGTGAATGCAAGGATGAAAATAACGACCACAATTGTGATATTTGCGGAGATCCAGTAAGTGAATGCAAAGATGAAAATAACGACCACAACTGTGATATCTGTGGCGAACCAGTAAGTGTATGTGCAGATAATAACAATGACCATGATTGTGACATCTGTGGTGCAGAATTAAGCCAATGTGCAGATAACAACAATGACCACGATTGTGATGTTTGTGGCGCTGAATTAAGCCAATGTGCAGATAACAACAACGACCACGATTGTGATGTTTGTGGTGCAGAATTAAGTCAATGTGCAGATAATGATAATGACCACGACTGTGATATCTGTGGAGAAACATTAAGTGGACATTCTTATGGTGACTGGATAAAAGTTGATGATGAAACTCATAAAAAAGTATGTGCTTGTGACGACACAGTAACAGAACCACATACATGGAATGATGGTGAAGTAACAACAGAACCTACATACTCATCAACAGGTGAAAAGACATATACATGTACAGCAACAGGATGTGGAGCAACAAAGACAGAGGTAGTTGAAAAACTTACAAGACCTACCTCAAGCAGTTTAGGAGGCGGAGTTGTAACCTATACTGTTAGATTTGAAACAGATGGTGCTGAAACAATAGAGTCACAGAGAGTGAAATCAGGCGAAGTTATTGAAAAGCCTGAAGATCCGACTAAGGAAGGTTATGAGTTCGCTGGTTGGTATACAGATGAAGACTTAACGAATGAATATGACTTCTCAAGTAAAGTAACAAAGTCTTTCGTTCTTTATGCAAAATGGATTGAGGAAAAATCAGAAGACCAAGAAGATACAGATACATTCTTTATGGATGTTGATACACAAGATTGGTACTATGATGCAGTAAAATATGTATATGATAATAACCTTATGAAAGGTATTTCAGACAATGAGTTTGCTCCGGATGACACTTTAACAAGAGCACAGCTTGTTACAGTAATATACCGTGTTGAAGGTGAACCTCCGGTAGACAGAAGCATACCATTCTCAGATGTTGATCTTCCTTCATACTACAAGAACGCAGTAACATGGGCGAAAGAGAATGATGTAGTAAAGGGAGTATCAGATACTGAATTTGCTCCGAACTTGAATATCACAAGAGAACAGATGGTAGCTGTTATCTACAGATATGCGCAATTCAAGGGATATGATTTGTCGGTCGGAGAAAATACAAGTCTTGACGCATTTAATGATGCTGACAAGGTTTCTGCATATGCAGTTCCTGCTATGAAGTATGCAGTTGGAAGTGGAATGATAAAAGGTAAGTCAAACTCTATGTTAGATCCAAAGGGTAGCACAACAAGAGCAGAGCTTGCACAAATATTGTATAATTTCTTTAAAGACTAATATCAAATTTAAAAGGACAGTTTATATAAACTGTCCTTTTATTTATGAAAAAACTAATGTTGCTATTGATAAATCAAAGTCAATGTGATATAATACCATATGTTAGATTAATTGCTTATAACAAAGGATAGAGGAGATATAAGATGAAATTAGGTATAGTAGGGTTACCAAATGTCGGAAAATCAACATTATTTAATGCGATAACACAAGCAGGGGCAGAATCGGCAAATTATCCGTTCTGCACGATTGAGCCAAATGTGGGGATTGTTGATGTTCCTGACGAAAGAATTGATGCGCTTGCAAAGATGTATAATCCTAAGAAAATAACACACGCATATATAGAATTTGTTGATATTGCAGGACTTGTTAAGGGCGCATCAAAGGGAGAGGGACTTGGGAACAAATTCCTTTCACATATAAGAGAGGTTGATGCAATTGTTCATGTTGTCCGTTGCTTTGAGGACACAAACATAACTCATGTTGACGGATCGGTTGACCCTGCAAGAGATATTGAAACAATCAATCTTGAACTGATTTTTTCTGATGTTGAAATATTGGAGAGAAGAATTGAGAGAACAAAGAAGCTTATGAAGGGTGATAAGAGCTTAGCAACAGAGCTTGCACTTTTGGAGAGAGTTAAGGAAACTTTGGAGAATGGAAAACCTGCAAGAAGTCTTGATTATACACCTGAGGAAGAGCTTATAATGAGGGAAATCGCTCTTATTTCGATGAAGCCTGTGTTGTATGCTGCAAATGTATCAGAAGACGATTTTTCTAAAGGTATTGAAAACAATCCTTATGTTAAAAAGGTTGAAGAAATTGCAAAGGGTGAGAATTCAATAGTTATGCCTGTTTCTGCAAGAATTGAGGAAGAGGTTTCTCAATTAGAGCCTGAGGAAAAGCAGATGTTCTTAGAGGAGCTTGGTATGAGCGAATCAGGACTTGACAGATTAATCAAGGCAAGCTATAAACTATTGGGGCTTATCAGTTACCTTACAGCAGGTGAGCCTGAGGTAAGAGCATGGACAATTACTGATGGAACAAAAGCTCCGCAGGCAGCAGGAAAAATTCACTCCGATTTTGAAAGAGGATTTATCCGTGCTGAGGTTGTCAGCTATAAAGACCTTATGGAATGTGGTTCAATGGTTTCAGCAAAGGAAAAGGGACTGGTTCGTTCTGAGGGTAAAGAATATGTTATGAAGGATGGGGATATTGTTTTATTCAGATTTAATGTCTGATTTCAATACCGCTGTCACAACTGTCACAGATACAAAGGGTAGGAATTGCTCCTACCTTTTTTTGATACTCTTCTGATATCTTTTTTACATATTTATCGACATCTTCATCAGGAACAAATGCACATATTCCGAAACAACTATACATTGGAACTATTGCTTTTGCAAGCCCTGTTTCCTCGGATATTTTATACATATTTAAAAGCTTTTCCGCACTTTTTCCTAATACTCCAAGAAGTTCATAAGCTGAATCTTTTAAAATTTCATCTGTTTTCTCAGTTATAGTTCCGTTTTTTATAAGTTCCTCTTTAATTAGTTCAGCTCTCTTTTCTTCATTTATTATATAATTTTTGGACTTATTATCAGATTTTGATAATATATGTTTTATATCAAAACCTCTATCATCCATAAGCGATAAAACCATTTTAAACCCATCTAAATTAAAAGGAATATATTCCAGCCTGCCGTTTTTATCTCTGCTTAAAAGCGTGTTTTTGCGCCCATATAGCTCGCAAGGTAAAAAGGAATATAATTCCTCGTTTTTATCTATAAGGCACTTAACAAACTCAATGTCGGCGATTTTTCCGTTATTTAGAATTCCCAACCCTGTTATCAGTGATATTGAGGGCCTTTGAAATCTTTTGTCGTTTATACCATAATCAATAAGAATTTCTGCACCGTTTATACTGCCACGAGTCATAGCCAAGATATCAAACATAGATTTTATAAGCTTGTCGCCCACAAAAGTCTTTAGTTTATCAAGTTCACATTCATATTGAGTATTTAAGTCCGAAAAAACAATATAAAACTTTTTTTTGTTGTTTGTTTTTATGGCAATTGAGGTATCAACTGACAAGCTTATTCCGCCCATACTTAAGTCGCCATCATCAAAACCCGCACCATACAAAACTATGCCACAACAAGTTTTATAACACTTTATTCCTTCGTCACTTAAATCATATATTTTCTTAAAATTTTCTTTAATATCTATCTTAAACACCTCTAAATTTTTTTTATATTTTTTGCGAAATCAATAATAACTATACAATGATATACATATATTATTATAACTATTTAATACAAAAACATTGACAAAAACCAATATTTATGTTACAATACAATAATGTTTGGCGTCCGTGAGTGTGCAGAAAGTACTAATTTTAAGGGGATGTTTAAAATGACAGAGAGTAAAGAAATTATCTTTGCGTGTGATGAGGGTTTAAAAAAGATTGCAGATGAGCTTGATTTTTTAAAAACTGTCAGACGCCCTGAAATATCTGAAAAAATCAAAATAGCAAGAGGCTTCGGAGATTTGTCTGAAAATGCAGAATATGATGAAGCTAAGAAAGAGCAAGCTGAAGTTGAAGAGAGAATAATGGTTCTTGAGGATATTATCAAGCATTCAAGAGTAATAAGAGAAGATGAAATAACTGATGATGCAGTTTGTCTGGGTTCAAAAGTAACCCTTTTGGATGTAGAGTATGATGAAGAGCTTGAATATGACATTGTCAGCACAGTTGAATCAGATCCTGATAATGATAAAATTTCAGTTGAGTCACCTGTTGGAAAATCATTGCTTGGAAAAGCTGTTGGAGAATCAGTTAAGGTTAAAACTCCAAATGATGAAATTGAATTTAAGATTCTTTCAATTTCAAGAATGTAATCAATCACCTGTTGCATATAATTGCAATGGGTGATTTTTTTTGAAAAAAGCATTTATAATTTCAGGAGTATTTATCTCAGGTCTTATCGGTGCAGGCTTTGCCTCAGGAAGTGAGATACTTTTTTATTTTTCAAGGTTTGGTAAATCAGGATTGTTGGGTGTTATCTTAGCAGTTCTTATTTTTTCCGTTGTTCAATATATGGTTATTGTTCGCTCAAAAACTTTAGGAATATATAGCGTTGATGAATACTTTTTAAAGATTATGAATAAGCCTCTTGCGATTATAAGTTCGGCTTTGTCTTATATGTTTATGCTAATAATTTTTTGTGCCATGCTTTCAGGCTCGGGTGAGCTTATAAACTCCATTTTTGGTATCAAAAAAGTATATGGCGTATTGATTATGCTCATATCAACCCATCTAATACTAAAAAAAGGATATGGTGGATTTTTGTCTGCACAGAGTTTTTTGTCGGTAATAATTGTTGGGACAATTATTGTTTTTGGTGTGTATATGCTGTTTTTCAGGGAACAAAATATAAGTGTTTTTAAAATTAATGCCGAATGGAGCGCATCTGCAATAAGTTATGCAGGATATAATTTATTAACTGCAGTTGCAATCTTGTGCATACTTGCAAAAAACTCTTGTAAAGAATCTGCTATGATTTCATCTTTAATCACATTCTCGGTTCTTTTCCCGATTTTGACAGTATTATGGTACATAATATGCATTTATAGTGGAATGATAGAGTTAGGTGCAATGCCGCTATTATCAATAGCCAAAAGACAATCTGCCTTTATGGGATACTTTTATTCAATAACACTTTTCACATCTATATTAACAACGGCAGTTTCAAATTCATATACTCTCGTATCAAGACTATCTGACTTTTTGGATAAAAAAATTGCTCATTATCTTGTTATGGTATTGGGTCTATTTTTATCAGGTTTTGAGTTTGAATTCATCGTTAATAAGCTGTATAGACTTGTTGGTGTTATAAGTATTTTTGTCTTAGTTTTTATTGCAAAAGATTATATGAAAATAAATGCAAAAAATCGATTTATTAAGAAAAATAAAGAAAAATAAAGAAAACAAAAGTATTATAAGGATATATTCAAATAATAGCTTTTTTTACTTATTGATTATATCCCTGGAATATGGTATCATATTCAAGTCGGTTAAGACAGAAGATAGCGGGATGTAGCGCAGTTTGGTAGCGCATCTGGTTTGGGACCAGAGGGCCGCAGGTTCGAATCCTGTCATCCCGACCAACCACATGGGAGTTTAGCTCAGCTGGGAGAGCGTCTGCCTTACAAGCAGGATGTCACAGGTTCGAGCCCTGTAACTCCCACCAGTTTTCTTCAATTTAATATGCTGGTGTAGCTCAATTGGTAGAGCAGCTGATTTGTAATCAGCAGGTCGCGGGTTCGAGTCCCATCACCAGCTCCAAAAAGGGTAAGCAACACTTACCCTTAATATTTGGGAGAGTTCCCGAGTGGCCAAAGGGGGCAGACTGTAAATCTGTTGCGCTTCGCTTCGATGGTTCGAATCCATCCTCTCCCACCAAATTGGAACAAGCTATGCTTGTTCCGGTTTTTTTTATGTAAAAATCACTTACCTGTTTTGTAAGTTCCTGTTTAGCTATTAAAAAACAGACATCCTTTAAGGATGTCTGTTTTCTCTTATAAAACCTTATTCAAAAAGTCAATGGTTCGTGGATGTTTAGGATTATTGAACACCTCAGCAGGTGTGCCTTCTTCCAATATAACTCCATCATCGATAAAGATTACTCTATCTGCAACCTCTCTTGCAAAGCCCATTTCATGAGTAACGCAAACCATTGTCATACCCTGAGCAGCAAGCTCCTTCATAACCTGCAAAACTTCTCCGACCATCTCAGGGTCAAGAGCAGATGTAGGCTCGTCAAAAAGCATTATATCAGGGTTCATGGCCAAAGCTCTTGCAATAGCAACTCTCTGTTTCTGACCACCTGATAATTGACTTGGATAGCTTTGAGCCTTATCAGTAAGTCCAACCTTTTCTAATAATTCCATAGCTTGCTTTTTAGCAGTTTCCTTATCAATTTTCTTAATGTCAACAGGAGCGAGCATAATATTCTCCAAAACATTCATATTGTTAAACAAATTGAATAGCTGGAAAACCATGCCGATATTTTCTCTGACTTTGTTTATATTAATCTTTTTATCATCAATGTGAAATCCGTCAACAACAATCTCTCCGCCGGAAATTGTTTCAAGTCTGTTTAAGCATCTTAAAAAGGTTGATTTTCCGCTGCCTGAAGGGCCGATAATACAAACAACCTCTCCCTCATAAATGTCTGTAGAAATTCCTTTTAAGACCTCAACATGATTAAAGTTTTTGACAAGATTACTCACATGAATTTTTACATTTTTCTTATCAACGACCACGCTTCAATCTCCTTTCCAATGCATTTGCAACCTGTTGAAGGGCTAAAATAACAACTAAGTACATTACTGCGACAACAGCCCAGGTTTGAAAGGATTTAAATGTGATTGCAATAACATTTTGTGCTTTGTTAACCAATTCCGGAAAGCCTATAACTGAAAGAATAGATGTGTCCTTTAGTGTAATAATAAACTGATTAACAATACTTGGAATCATATTTTTAATTGCCTGTGGCAAAACTACTCGAAACATTGCTCTCCAATAACCAAGTCCCAAGCTTCTTGCAGCTTCCATTTGTCCTGGATTAATTGATTGAATACCTGCTCTTATAATTTCAGACATATATGCACCGCAATTAAGTGCAAGACAAATTGTTCCTGCCTGAAGGGAAGTAAATGTTGTGGATACACCAATCATTTTCAGTCCATATGGAATACCATAGAAAACAAAAAATGCCAGAACAATCATCGGTACGCCTCTGATTAGATTGACATATACGAGCGAAATCGCTCTGCTGACTTTGTTGTCAACCACACTTGCCAAGCCAAAAATTATTCCGAGAATACACCCAAAAAAAAGTCCGAGCAAAGCAAGGAGTAGTGTTTGTCCCATTGCTGCGAGCAACAAAGGACCGTATGCATTTATAATTTGGCTCATAAAGCACAAATCCTCCTATTACTTTAATAAGGGCATCGAATTTTTTCGATGCCCTCAATCTAAATTTTTAGATTAGCCTAAATACTTAGCAATAATTTCATCGTATTTTCCGCTTGCCTTGATATTTTCAAGACCAGCATTGAACTTGTCAACAAGCTCTTGGTTAGCAGCATCAAAGATAGCAAAGCCATATTGTGCAGGTTCATTTTCTGTTCCGTCAATATACTTCATATCCAATTCACCAATCTTGATGTTATACTTCAAAATTGGAGTATCATCAAAACATGCAGCAACCTGACCGCCAAGAACTGCTTGATACATATCAGGAGATGTTGGGAATGTAACAACCTCAAAGCCGTATTGGTCTTTGATGCTTTCTGCATATTGGTTACTCATTGTTCCGTTCTTAACAGCAACTTTAAGACCCTTTAAATCTTCAAACTTAGTAATAGTTGAGTCTTTACTAACTGCCATACCTTGAGTTGCATCATAGTATCCGTTAGAGAAAATCCAACCTGATGCTTTTCTATCGTCTGTGATTGATGCACCTGCAATCATACCATTTGCCTGACCTGCCTGACAAGCTGCAATAGCAGCGTCCCAACCAATGTATTGAAGATCATATGTAAAGTTCTGGTCTTCAGCAATAGCTGCTAAAATATCCATATCGATACCAACAATGTTACCATCTGCATCCTGGAATTCAAAAGGACTAAATCCCTTATCAGTTGCGATAACATAATCTTTTTCACCATCTGTTACTTGATTTCCGCAAGAAGCAACACTTAAGCACATAAGTGCAGCCAATGCGATTGAAATAATTTTTTTCATAACTAACACCTCTTAAAATTGAAATATAATATGTTAATTATATCATAAATATAGTTGCTTTGCAACCATTTTTTGCTTTTTGGTCTAATTTTTGAACTAAAATTTTCTATTTCTTGCATTTTTAACAATAATATTGTATAATTATTTGTAATAATTATGGATTAAGGAAGAAATAAAATGAACGATAAATCAGCTTTTATTAAATATGCAAATTCTTTTCAGGCAGTGGCAAAGCTTCAGCTTGAAAATATTGATAAACTTACAACTTTATTAGGAAATCCGCAAGACGATTTAAAGTTTATTCATATAGCAGGTACAAATGGGAAGGGCTCAGTATGTAGCTTTTTAGAGAATATCTTGACAGAGGCAGGGTTTGCAACAGGCAAATACACTTCTCCGAACATGCTAAGAGTAAACGAAAGAATATGTGTTGACGGAGTTGAGATTTCTGATAATGATTTAGCACGCATTATGGAAATTGTTCAGGAAAAAGCAGAGATAATAAGGGAAGAAACAGGGGATATTCCTACACAATTTGAAATATGGACTGCCACAGCATTTTGCTATTTTAAAGAAAAAAATTGCGAATATGTTGTTTTGGAAACTGGTCTGGGTGGAGAACGGGATGCAACAAATATAATAAAAAATCCTGTTATTTCTGTTATAACACAGGTCGCATTAGACCACACAGAGTATCTTGGTGATACTATTTTTGAGATAGCAAATGCAAAGGCAGGAATTATTAAAGAAAGCATTTATGGTGGTGCGACAATAACAATTCCACAGGATGAAGAAGTGCTCAGAGTTCTTAAAAATAGAGCAAAGGAAAAAGGAAACAGGTTTATTGTTGCAGAGAATGTAAATTTGCATAGTTTTAATAAATTTTATGAGGAATTTGATTATAAGGATTTAAAAAACTTAAAAATTTCATTACTTGGTGCACACCAGACTAAAAATGCATCACTTGCGATTGAAGCTTCCCTATATCTTGGAATCGATGAAAAACATATCAGGTCAGGTCTATTAAAGGCAAAAAATGCAGGCAGATTGGATATAATAAAAGAAAAACCACTAACAATTTTTGATGGAGCTCACAACAAAAATGGAATGTCAGCCTTATCTTGCTTTTTGAAAAGATGCTTTCCTGATGAGGAAATCTGCTTCATTATGGGATTTATGCGTGACAAGGATATTGACGGAGCGTTAGAGGAATTAACTAAAAATGGATATGGTGAGGGGAATGAGGCATTTTGTGTTCGTGTGAGTGATAATCCTCGTTCTGCGACTGCAAAAGAGTTAGCAGATATTATATCAAAACATAATTTTAAAGCTATACC
>JAZNOH010000198.1:0-2191 GCA_045580715.1 Clostridia bacterium | reverse complement strand
AATGAAAACATACCTAAACGATACGGGTGCTGACCTTGAGATAATAAGTGGGCTGTCACAGCAGTTAACATCAATAAAAGCTTTAGAGGATAAAATTAACTCTGTAGTGATTTCTGAAACAGAGATTGCAGATGATGCGTCCCCGGCTTTGTCAGCATTAAGAAGAAAAAAGAAAAATCTTAATGCAAAAATCAAGGATACCTTAAATTCTATGCTTCATTCAGAGCATTACAAGAAGTTTTTGCAGGACCCTATTGTAACAGTTCGCTCTGACAGATATGTTATACCTGTTAAATCAGAGTATAAATCAGAAGTTAACGGAATTGTTCACGATACATCTGCAAGTGGCTCAACTCTTTTTATTGAGCCTATGAGTGTTGTTTCTGCGAATAATGAAATAAGAGCATTGGAAAATCAAGAGGAACAGGAAATTGAGAAAATTTTATCTGAGCTTACTTTAGAGGTATCAGGATATAATGAAGAAATTTTAAAAAACCATACAATTATAACCGAGATTGATTTTATATTTTGTAAAGGAAAATTATCCATTGATTATGACGGAAGAGAGCCGATATTAAATTCTGTTGGAGAAATTGAGTTTATTAAAGCAAGGCATCCATTGATAAGTAAAAATACTGTAGTTGCAAATGATATATATCTTGGTAAGGATTTTGACACTTTAGTTATAACAGGACCTAACACGGGAGGTAAAACCGTTACCCTTAAGACTTTGGGATTGTTTTCTGTTATGGCAGCAGCAGGGCTTCATTTGCCTGTTGCAGACAATAGTAAAGCAGCGATATTTTCAAATGTATTTGCAGATATTGGAGATGAACAGAGCATTGAGCAAAGCTTGTCTACTTTCTCATCACATATGGTTAATATTGTTGATATTATAAAGAAAGTTGATGATAATTCATTAGCATTATTTGATGAGTTGGGAGCAGGAACAGACCCGACTGAGGGAGCAGCGCTTGCTATTTCAGTTTTGGAATATTTAAAGACATTTAAAGTTAAAACAGCAGCAACAACTCATTATAGCGAATTGAAATTATATGCACTTTCAACTGATAGGGTTGAGAATGCATCGTGTGAATTTGATGTTGAAACCTTAAAGCCTACTTATAGGCTTATGATTGGGGTTCCCGGAAAATCAAATGCTTTTGCGATTTCTAAAAGACTTGGACTTGATGATGTCATAATCGACAGGGCAAATGAGCTTTTGTCGGAGGAAAATATTAAATTTGAAGATGTTATAACTGATCTTGAACAATCCAGAGTGAAAGCACATTCCGAAATGGAATATGCAAAAAGAATGAAAAGAGAGATTAAGGATTTAAGAAAACAGCTCGAGGATGAGAGAATAAAGCTTAAGGAAAATAAAACAAAAATTTTAGAAGAAGCAAGGCGAGAAGCTAAGCTTATTGTGTCTGATGCACGCGATGAGGCTAACAGCATTATAAAAGACCTTGAAAAAATGCGTGTTGAGGGAAAAAGCACAACTGAAAAAATCAAAAAATCAAGGGAAAAGCTTAAGGAAAAAGAAGACAGTATTGATAAGGCAATGGAGCGCTCAGCGAAACCGAGAAAGGTTTATTATGAGCCACCAAAGGATTTGAAGATTGGAGATGCTGTTAAGATTGTAACTATGAGCGACCAGGAGGCAAGTGTTTCTAAGCTTCCTGATAAAAATGGAATGGTTATTGTTCAGGCAGGTATTATAAAACTTCAGGTGCATATTTCCAATCTTAAAAGAATTGAGGATAAGACATCAAAGGAATTAGCAGAAAAATATACTAAGTCATCAATGAAATTTGAATCAAAATCAAAAAATGTTTCAACAACAGTTGATGTAAGAGGTCAGATGCTTGAGGAAGCATTAATGAACACAGAGAAGTTTTTGGATGATTGTTATTTAGCATCAATAACTAATGTTACAATAATTCACGGAAAAGGAACAGGTGTATTAAAAAATGGAATACACCAGATGCTAAAGAAGAATAAGTATGTGAAGTCATATCGTCTGGGAACCTTTGGTGAGGGCGAAAATGGAGTGACGATTGTTGAACTGAAGTAATTAAGGAGTTTTTATAATGGCTAAAAAGAAAGCTATTGTGACAAATGCAATGAGACATTTGCAGTTTGTTAAGGCAGAGTTTGAAGCAATAGAATATGAATGTGATGGTGAAAT
>JAZNOH010000197.1:0-4142 GCA_045580715.1 Clostridia bacterium | reverse complement strand
GAATCGAGGCTGTTCTTTTTAGGACAGCCTCACCTCTTTTTATATAAGAACTTTTATACTTGTCCTTTTGTGTGGACAAAAGAACGAAAAGCCATTCAAGAGGGAGTTCCCTCTTGAAAATTTCCCCGATGCATGCTCGCGAAAGTGCATTAGCAATGCACAAGCGAGCTGTTAACGAGTGCTTGCCCAAATAGGCGGGCGAAAAAGCCCGCAATAGTGCGAACAGTTTCACAAACCGAATGGTTATAATAAAATTTATTAGCAGCATTTATGCTGTTCCCTTTTTTGTAGTGCATCTTGGTTGGGAAAGGCTTTTGGAGCACCTTTAGTGTGCGGGCCTTTTATCTATAGGGGTGTTCTTTAAGAGGGTGCCCCCTCTTAAATGACTTTTCGTACTTTTGGTCATTCAAAAGTACATATAAAACTCTAATGTCGAAAAATGTCATTCGATTTAATAGAGAATTTTATCAAAATATATTGCAAAAAAATAGCAAGGACTTTTGTCCTTGCTATTTGTATGTTCTTTTCTTAGATTAAGCTGAGTAAACACTGCATTGTGTCTTATCTCTGCCCTTTCTTTCAAACTTAACCTTACCGTCGATAAGAGCGAACAATGTATCGTCACTTCCGATACCAACATTGTTACCAGGGTGGATTTTTGTTCCGCGTTGTCTAACAAGAATGTTTCCTGCTAAAACAGCCTGTCCGTCTGCTCTCTTAACACCAAGTCTTTTTGACTCAGAATCACGACCGTTCTTTGTACTACCCATACCTTTTTTATGAGCCATTTAAAACACCTCTGCTTTCTGTTAAAATTTCGCAAAATTATGCGTTGATAGATTCGATTGTTACCTTTGTGAAAGGTTGTCTGTGACCTTTCTTTTTACGCTCGTTTTTCTTTCTCTTCATCTTGAAGACATAGATTTTCTTAGCTTTTCCTTGCTTTTCAACCTTGGCAACTACATTAGCACCTGCAACAACAGGAGCACCAACTGTAACATTTTCGCCATCAGCCAAAACCAAGACCTTGTCAAAAGTAACTGTTTCACCTTCAGCAACATCAAGCTTTTCGATGTAGATAACATCACCTTGTGATACTTTGTACTGCTTTCCACCTGTTTCGATTACTGCGTACATAAAAACACCTCCTTATAATATGAAGTCACGCTATCATAGGTATTGCGACGCAATTTAATAAACCCAATCTATGCGGATACCACAATAGTATAACAGATAATTATAATAATGTCAAGTGTTTTTTTATTATTTTAAGTTTTATTTGACAAAGACATATATATATGATAGAATTTCTATAAAATAATCAAGGAGAAATCTGGAATGTTTTTATATAATTTTGCAAGAAAAGTCAATGCTAAAATAAAGAAATATAAAAAGGCACAAAACGGAAAATGTTTATCTCCATGCAGGAGAATTGAATTTGTCAATCCGCCAAGTGAGGGAAGATTTGTTGCTATGACCTTTGATGACGGACCAACAACCCTGCCAACCACATCAGATGCTTCAATCGGACTAACAGCGTCTTTATTGGATACCCTGAAGAAGTATGATGCAAAAGGCACTTTTGATGTTATAGGAACAACACATGAAAACTATCCTGACAAAGAGGGAGAGCTTGGGAATTTTACCTGGAGTGGTGTTGGGTATGACCACTATCCAAAATATAACGATGATTCATCAGCAGGGGCAGTTAATTGTCCTGATTTAATTGAACGAATTTTAAATGAAGGACACGAAATAACAAGTCACACCTATTCTCATCGTCTGTTCGGACCTATGAGAGCGGTGTATGGCGGAAGAATACATTTTAATAAGCTTTCGGAAGTAGTTTGTGACCTCGAAAAGCTACACTCATATATGAAAGACAACTTTGATTATGAAATCAAGCTTTCAAGACCTCCACACTATATTGATAAAATTCCTGACGGTTCAAACTCTTATGATGCATACAGAGTTATGGGATATAACTATATGGCAGCGAGCTTTGACGGAGCAGGCTGGCAACCTCTTGACAGCTATGAAAACGAAGTAAAGGCTATGATTGAGTCTTTGAAAAAAACTTTAGAAGAAAACCCTGATGCTCTTAACGGTCAGATAATTTTCCAAAAAGACGGATGCAATATGAACTTAAGAACACCTGTTTGCGATGCCTTAGGAGAACAATTAAAGCTATTAACAGAATATGGCTATAAGGTTATAACAGTTTCCGAGCTTTTGGAATTATCTCCTTTTGAGGATGTTAAAAATAACTGTGACGAAATGGTTTATATTAAAAAACTGCTTGATAAAGGGCACACAATCGGATACAGAAACAACACCTTTGCACCAGATAAAGCCATCACCGCAGATGAGTTTATGATTATGCTGACACCCCCTGAATTATTTAAGGTCAACAAAGCTTTATCATATAAGGATATAGTAAGTATCTCAAGAAATTATGCAAAAGAAAAAAATATTGTTCCAAAAAATGAAAGTGGAAATGCACTTTTGGAAATTGCACATTTAAAAGGCATCAACACAGATGAAACAAAACTAAAAGACAAGAAAAAAGTTAAAAGGATAGATGCATTGGAATTAATATCCAAGCTGTCGGAAAAGATATGAAAAAAGTTATCGTAACAGATATAAAATACAGAATGGCTGTCTCTCCCATAAGAGAGCTTTTTAAAAAAGGCTATCCTATTATAGCCTGCGAATTTGACAATATTTCAGAAAACGAAAGACTTGGTTTTTTCTCAAAATATGTTGACCAAAGAGAACTGCTCCGAGAAGAGAATTTTTGCGAAGATATCGAAGATATTTGCAAAAACGAAAGACCTGTGCTAATCCCTACAAACAGAAAAAGTCTTATGAATGTTATTAATAACAAGGAAAGACTTGAGATGGTCTGCGATTTTTTGGTGCCATCCAAAGAATCAATTTCTCTTGCAGACGACAAGAACACCATTTGTAATATTGCGAAAAAAATTGGCGTACCCGTTCCGAAAACAACCTCACTTTCTGAACACGAAAGCATTGAGAAAATGGCAGAATGTGTTTCGTTTCCCTGCATAATCAAATACAGAAATGGCGAAGCCATGGGCAAAAAGCCTGCTGACAGATATTCGATTGTAAACACCAAAGAGGAATTTATAAAAGAATATACAAGGATGAACGAAATTGACGAAAATCCTATTGCATCCGACTATATAAAAGGTCACGATATAGGAGTCGCTGTTGTTATGGACAAAAACCATGAGCCAATAAGCTTTTTATGCTATGAAAGCTTAAGAGAATATCCAATCTCAGGCGGTCCGACTTGCTTTTTAAAAACTGTATTTGACAGGAAACTATTGGAATATTCTGTGAATCTTTTAAAAGAAATTAAATTCACTGGGATTGCTATGCTTGATTTTAAGGGAACAGTTGAAAAACCATATTTTCTTGAAATCAACCCTCGTATATGGGGTAGCGCTGCTATTACATATTTAGCTAAAGCTCCTTTTTTCGAGGGGTATGTTAAGGGTGCTTTGGGAGTGCACACCGCAATAGATATTAAAACTGCAAACCCACAATATAAGCTTAACAAAAAAATGAGGTTCACTCCGCAGGCAATTTTATGCTTTGTTGCGAATTTAAAAACCTCTGAAAATAAAATAAAAACAATGGCACAATATATAAAATCATTTTTTGACTTATCGGTTCGTGATGGTCTTTTTGAACTCCGTGACCCGATGCCATATATAAGATACATTAAAAACCTTATAAAAAGGAGCTGACAAATGAAAAAAGAAAAAACTGTGATTGGCTCTGCTATGCTTGTTATTCTTGTTGTTCTGTCATCAAAGTTTTTAGGCTTTCTAAGACAGGTTGTAATCGCATCATCATACGGAGCAAGTGCAACAACTGATATATATTTCCTTTCAAGTGACTTTATGATTGGTTTATCAGGCGCACTTTTAGCGTCTTTAACAACTGCTCTTGTGACAATTTATATTGATATTTCAATAAAAAAGGACAGAAGCTCTGCAAATGCAGTTGCTTCTAAAATGCTTACCCTGTTTTTGTTGATTGGCGGATTTTTCATTATTTTAACCAATATATTTGCACCTGTAATCGCAAAAATAATTGCTCCGTCATATACT
>JAZNOH010000196.1:0-6351 GCA_045580715.1 Clostridia bacterium | reverse complement strand
GATTACTTTGTCTTAAAATATGGAATTAAGGGTAAAAAGAAATGGCTTGAAGATAAGTGGGAACTAAATTCTTCAAGTATTTCTGATGCACTATCCGAGCATCAAAATGAGAGTGAAGATGAAAAAGCTCTTAGAGTTGATCAAATCAGGAAGGTATTAGTAACACCTATAAAGAATTTTATTGATAAAACATCAGGTAGAAATACAGTTATAAATATTGCAACCGCACTGTTTGAATTTATGGAGGAAATTCATTTGTATGAAGGTCTTACAATAGAAATAAAAAGGCTTTCAGAAAATGATATGATTAATGAAGCACAACAATTATCGCAGGTGTGGAATTTGTTGATTGAAGTTATTGACCAGATAATAACAGCGCTTGGTGACACAAAATGCTCAAGAGATGATTTTAAAAAGTACATTTTTTCAGCACTATCTGTAAATGAAATTGCTATTATTCCTCCTGCCTTAGACGGTGTTTCAATATCAGCAGCAAATGCAATCAGAAATAATACAGTTGATGCTTTGTTTGTTATTGGTGCAATCAGAGGCGTTATTCCTATGGAAAAAAGTGATGAGGGTATGTTCTCTGATAACGAAAGAAGCGACCTTGATGAGCTTTTAAAAACAGAGCAGAGAGAGATAGGTGGAGGAACAGAGGCATATTTAATGAGTGAGGAATATAAATTGTTCAGGGTTCTTTTTTCAACAAAAAAACTTCTGACAATCAGCTATCCGTTAAATGATTTTAATGGTGAAGCACAAATTCCATCACAAACTGTTTTCGACTTGAAAAAGATATTTAAGAATATAACAATAAATGGGGACCTTAGTGAAGCAGAAAGTGAAATTGATAATTTTTTTACTGTTAATTCTGCGCTTGATTATCTTTTGAAGAACAGAAATAATAAAAATGACAAGCTTGCAAGAAGAATATATGAATGGTTTTTAAAAAATGATAAACAAAAGCTTGATATAATAAAAAATTCTGATTTATATAAGGCTGAAAGGGCAAAAATTAAGTCAAAAAACGCAGAATTATTATATAATGAGATGTTAGATTATAGTGCAAGCAGATTAAAGGTTTATGCTGATTGTCCTTTCGAGTATTTTATAAAATACGGATTGGGAGCAAAACCTCAGGAGGTCTGGCAAATTCAAAAGTTTGATTTGGGAACTATTATGCACTTTATCATTTGTAAGTATTGCGAAATCATTGAGGGCGATGCTGGCAGTATATTGGAATTGAGAAAGAGATGGAGCGAATTAACTAACGAAGAAAGTGATAAAATAATTGATGATATTATTCAGGCAGTTTCAAAAAGAATATTAAAATCTGTTGGAAAAGACGAAGATAAGATTAATTATTTATTACTAAGAATTAGGAATATAATCAAAAAATCAGTTGAAATTGTCAGGATTAGTTTGACAAAGGGAGAATATACGGCAGTTGAATATGAGAAAAGCTTTTCTATGAAAATAGAAAATGATGACAGAAAAGTTGGAATAAGAGGCACAATAGACAGGATTGATATCGCATTATACGATGAAGAAAATGCAGGTATCAGGATTATTGATTATAAATCAGGTAAAAAGGATTTTTCAGTTGTTTCTGTTTGCAATATGCAGGAGGTGCAGTTAATTCTATACGCGACTGCTGCCACTGAACTGTTTAGAATGGGAAATATCAAATATTCAAATCCAGCTTTAAAAGCGAAAATTACAGGCATAATGTATAATAAACTAAAGGATAGTATTATTGATGCAAATGATATAGATAAGAATAATATAAACGAGAAGAAATTGAAGGATATGCAACTGAGTGGTGTTGTTGTTCTTGAGGAAAAAGAAGAAAACTTTGACATTTCAGATGCAGTTAAAATGGATAAGGATATTGAGGAAATCGGAGAAAGCAGTTTTATGAACTTTTCTTTAAAAAATGACGGAACACCGAAACAATCCTCTGATGTTCTTTCGAGAAATAGTTTTGATAAGCTGACTGCATATGTAAAAAAGAAAATCATAGATATTGATTTGGAAATAATGAATGGAAACATTGAAATTCTGCCGTATGTTGATGGTAATAAATCTGCCTGCGATTATTGTGAGATGTCTGAAATATGTCTTTTTGATAAGACTAAAGACAATGTAAGAAAGCTTTGTAAGAACAAAGAAGAAGCGTGGGAAATAATAGATAAGGAACTTCGAAAGTAATTTATAATGCATAATAAGAACTTTCTAAAGAGAAAATAAATGATGGTACATAATTTGTTTTGGAAAGGAATTATAATTATGCAGATAATTGAAGGAAAAGGAGTTTTTGGCGGAATTGCAATAGGTTACGCCAAAGAATTTTCAAAAACACGAGATAAAGTTAAGAGATTTAAGATAGATGACCCTGAAAAAGAAATAGAAAGGGTTAAAAAAGCGTGTAAAATTGCAGACAAACAACTCGAAAAGCTATATCTTGATGCAGTGAATGAAGTTGGAGAGGGAAATGCCGAGATATTTAACATTCACAGAATGATGCTCGAAGATAGAGATTATCTTGAGTCAATAGAGAATATAATCGAAACTGAATTAATTAATGCAGAATACGCAGTAGCAGTAACAGGAGACAATTTCTCCAAGATGTTCTTATCTATGGAAGATGACTATATGAGGGAACGCGCAGATGATGTGCATGATATAACCGATAGAATTATAAAAGCAATGAGCAATAATGATGAAGAACCTTTTTTAGATGAACCATCTGTTATCTTTGCTTCTGATCTATTACCGAGTCAAACTATTAAATTTGATAAATCAAAGGTGCTTGCATTTGTAACAAAAAAAGGTTCAGTTAATTCCCACACTGCAATACTTGCAAGGACGATGAATATTCCTGCGGTTGTGGGAGTTGGTGAGTATCCTCAAAATATTGAAAATTCATTGATAATTGTTGATGGTTTTGAGGGTAAAATATATATTGACCCAGATGAAAAAACAAAGAATGCTCTTAGTGAAAGAAAGAAAATTGATGAAGAAAAAAAGCTTCTTTTAGAAAATTTCAGAGGAGTTGAAAGCAAGACTCTTGATGGCAAAAAAATAAATGTTTATGCCAATATAGGTGGTCTAAAGGATGTTTTATATGTTTTATCAAATGATGCTGACGGAATTGGACTATTTCGTAGCGAGTTTTTATATCTTGAAAATAAAACATATCCTACCGAAGAAGAACAATTAGAGACCTATATAACTGTTGCAAGGAATATGGCAGGTAAAAAAGTCATAATAAGAACTCTTGATATTGGCGCTGATAAGAATGTAGATTACTTTAAAATTGACAAAGAAGAAAATCCGGCAATGGGGTATAGGGCAATAAGAATATGTCTGGACCGAGAGGATATTTTCAAAACTCAGTTAAGGGCAATTTTAAGGGCATCAGCGTATGGAAATATATCAGTTATGATTCCGATGGTTGTGTCATTAGATGAAGTTGTAAAAGCTAAGGAAATATTAAATGATGTCAAAAGAGAGCTTGAGGAATCAAATATTCCATATAAAAAGAATATTGAGTTTGGAATTATGATTGAAACTCCAGCAGCAGTTGTGATTAGTGATAAGCTGGCAAAAGAGGTTGATTTCTTTAGTATAGGCACAAATGATTTAACTCAATATATGTTGGCATGTGACAGACAAAATCCAAAGGTTGAATATCTTTGTGAAGAGCCCCATCTATCCGTTTTAAGAATTATTAAGATTGCAGTTGATAATGCAAAAAGAGAGGGAATATGGGTTGGAATTTGTGGAGAGTTAGCATCTGATTTAAATTTGATTGAATATTTCTTGGCATTAGGAATTGATGAGTTATCAGTTAGTGCATCAAATGTATTGGCTGTTCGAAAGAAAATAACTGAAAGTGATATTTCTGTGTTACAAAATAAAGCATTAAAGTTAATTGAATAAAGGTGTGGTAATTTTTATTACCACACCTTTATATTTTTTTAATATGTTTTTTTATGGCTCTTAAAGTTTCATCGGATATAACATGTTCTATCTTACAAGCATCTATAGATGCAGTCTTATCACTAACACCAATGCTTTTTAAAAATTCTGATATCACAGTGTGTCGCTCAAATATTTTTTTAGCAGTGATTTTACCTTTATCTGTAAGAGAAAGAATTCCATCATTTGCCATTTCAAGATAACCACCATTTTTTAATAAGCCAACAGCTCTTGAAACACTTGGCTTTGAATATCCCATATACTCTGCTACATCAATACTTCTGACAGAATTTGATTTTTGTGACAAAATATATATTGTTTCAAGATACATTTCAGCTGATTCTTGCAAACGCATAATAATCCCTCCTCCATATTATGATTATATCATAAATAAAAAAAAATTCAAGTATTTGCCAAAAATGTATTGACAAATAAAAAAAGCTATGTTAAACTATTTATAGTTAGCAGTGGCTAATTGACTATTTTGTGAAATCGGGAGATGTATATGAATTTAAAGTCTGCACAAGAGGGAAAAGAATATATAATTAGACAAATTATGACTGATGATGAAGAATTAGATTCTTTTTTATTTTCACTTGGATGTTATAGTGGTGAACCAATTACTGTGATTTCACACCTAAAGGGCGGATGTGTTGTATCAATTAAGGATGGAAGATATAACATTGATAATCAATTAGCAGAAGCTATTATTATTTAATTGCAAATTCTATGAAAATAGAGATTTGCTCTTTATTTTGCTAATGAGTTAGCAGTGACTAACTTAAATAATACATATTTTAAGGGAGGAATACCAATATGAGAATTGCATTAACAGGCAATCCGAACAGCGGTAAAACAACAATGTATAATGCTCTTACCGGCAGAAATGAAAAGGTTGGAAACTGGGCAGGTGTTACCGTTGAAAAGAAAGAACATTCCATTAAAAAGAGTTTTTATGACGGAGCAGAAGAACTGATTGCAGTCGATTTACCTGGTGCATATTCTATGTCACCTTTCACATCTGAAGAAAGCATAACAAGTGCATATGTAAAAAATGAAAATCCTGATGTGATAATTAATATTGTTGATGCAACAAATTTAAGTAGAAGTCTATTTTTCACAACACAGCTATTAGAACTTGGAATTCCTGTTGTTGTAGCTTTAAATAAGACAGACATAAATGATAAAAAAGAAACTATAATTGATACTGTTTCACTTTCAAAAAAGCTTGGTTGTTCGGTTGTTGAAACAATTTCAACATCAGCAAGTGGCTTAAAGAAGGTTATTGAAACTGCTATATCTGTAAAAGGAAAAGGGCAAAACGCTCCTTATTCACAAGGGAATATTGACCTTACAAATAAGCAGACTGTAGAACTTGCTGACAGAAAGCGTTTTGAATTTGTTAATAAGATAGTATCAGATGTTGAAACGAGAAAAGTGTTAACAAAAGAAAAAAACTATCAAGACAAAATTGATGCTGTGCTTACAAACAAATGGCTTGGTATTCCGATCTTTGCTGTTATAATGTTTTTGGTATTTGATATATCACAGTCATCTTTTGGTCCATGGGTTGCTGACTCACTTGTAGCCTGGCTTGAAATTTTTCAGGAATGGGTAAGAGTCTTATTTGAAAATGCAAATCCGTTGTTATCTACATTGCTTGTTGATGGTGTTATAGGTGGTGTTATTGCAGTTATTGGATTTTTGCCATTGGTAATGGTAATGTATTTCCTTATTGCACTTTTAGAAGACTGTGGCTATATGTCGAGAGTATCTGTTGTATTAGACCCAATTTTCAAAAGGGTTGGCTTATCAGGCAAATCAGTTATTCCTTTTGTTATTGGAACAGGCTGTGCAATTCCAGGTGTTATGGCCTGTAGAACAATCAGGAACGAAAGAGAAAGAAGAGCAACAGCAATGCTCACTCCATTTATGCCATGTGGTGCAAAGCTTCCTGTTATAGCACTTTTTGCAGGTGCATTCTTTGAGGATGCATCATGGGTTGGTACACTTATGTACTTTGCAGGTATTATTCTGATTTTCTTTGGTGCATTGTTAATCAACAAGATTACAGGACATAAGGCAAGAAAATCATTCTTTATTATTGAGTTGCCTGAATATAAAATTCCATGCTTATGGAGAGCATTCAAGTCAATGTGTGGACGAGGTTGGGCATACATAGTAAAAGCTGCAACAATTATTCTTCTTTGTAACACAGCAGTACAGATTATGCAGACATTTACCTGGAACTTTACAGTTGCAGAATCAGCCGATGCGTCAATATTGGCATCTATTGCAGGACCTTTTGCATACTTACTTGTTCCTGTTGTTGGTGTTCTTTCTTGGCAACTTGCAGCAGCTGCA
>JAZNOH010000195.1:0-26438 GCA_045580715.1 Clostridia bacterium | reverse complement strand
GACCTTGAATTTGATTTTGTTTGGTAAGGAGTGTTTTTGTGAGCAGGTCAAAAAGTAAAAAGCACAGATTTTTAGCAATAATCCTTTTGATTGTCGTTATTTTATGCTTTGCATTTGATGATGTAGATAAGGCTGCTACTGTAAAAATTGAAAAAGGTCTTTCAACATCAAAAATTGCAGATGTTTTAAAGGATAACGACATAATTAAGAGTAAAACTATGTTCTTGATATTTGTAAACCTTTCAGAATACAGAGGAAAGCTTCAATACGGAACTTTTAATTTCGCAGAAGGCGACGGATATTTTGAAATTATCAGAAAACTTGCAACCAGTGGCGCGAAGAAAGAAACTGTTACAGTAACAATTCCCGAAGGGTACTCTGTCGAGAAAATCATAAAAAAATTAGTTGATTCAGGTCTTGGCACCCAAAGGGAATATGAAAAAGCATTAAATGAAAGCTATGACTATGAATTTATAAAACACATCAAAGCATCACCTGAATGTAACTATAAATTACAGGGCTTTTTGTTCCCTGCCACTTATGAATTTTATACAGATGATATGCCTCATAAAATTGTTGACACTATGTTAAAGGAATTTGAAAAACAATATAGTTCTTTGGGTGCTTCTTATGATAACCTCTATGAAATTATTACAAAAGCCTCATTAATTGAACGAGAGGCAAAAATTGACTCTGAACGCTCAAAAATTGCAGGCGTTATTGAAAACAGACTCAAACAAAATATGAGGTTGCAAATTGATGCAACCGTTGTTTATGCAATCTCTGACGGGTTATACGATGTTGAGAGAGTTTTATATAAAGATTTGGATGTTAATTCTCCTTATAACACATATCGTTATGAGGGACTCCCAATCGGACCTATTTCAAATCCTGGTATAAAATCAATTAAAGCGGCGATTAATCCTGATAAACACAACTACCTTTATTATCGCACAGATACTAACAAAAATGACGGAAGTCATATTTTTACAAAAGATTTTGAACAACATACAAATGCTAATGGTTGATTGGCGGTGACATAATGGAATATAATGCTAACTTTATGAAAGAGGCCATAAAGCAGGCAAAAAAAGCTCAGAGTATAAATGAAACACCAATCGGTGCTGTCATTGTTCATAAAGGAAAGATAATTGCACGGGGCTATAATAAGCGGGAAACAAAGAAAAATTCTTTATGCCATGCAGAGATTATGGCAATCAACAAAGCTTCGAAAAAGCTCGGCGGATGGCGTTTGCCTGAATGTGATATGTATGTTACATTAGAGCCTTGCCCAATGTGTGCAGGGGCAATTATTTCTTCAAGAATAGATAATTTATATTTTGGTGCATACGACAAAAAATCAGGCTGTGCAGGAAGTGTCACAGATTTATTCCTAAGAAATCTTTTTAATCATAATGTGACTGTCACAGGCGGATTGATGGAAAATGAATGTGCCGATTTACTAAAAAACTTTTTTAAAAAACTAAGACAAAAAAAGGAGATATAAAAATGCAATTTTCAAAAAAGCAAATAAGAATAGTGTGCATTGTTCTTGCAGCATCATTATTGCTCGCAATCGGAGTCGGAATTTTTGATATGATTACAAGCACTTTTTGATTACATAAAAAATTTCTATTAGGAAAGGGATATTTATGAAAAAACTTCTTATCATAGATTCAAACAGTATAATAAATCGTGCATTCTATGGAGTTCGATATTTGAGTGCAAGGGACGGAACTCCCACAAATGCAATTTATGGCTTTTTAAATACAATCTTTAAGCTTATCGAGGAGTTATCCCCCGATTATATTTGCACGGCCTATGATTTGAAAGCCCCAACCTTTCGTCATAAAATGTATGACGGATACAAAGCACAGAGAAAACCAATGCCTGATGGATTAAGGGTGCAAATTCCTATTTCAAAAGAGATTTTAAAAGCAATGAATATAAAATCCTTTGAGCTTGAGGGCTATGAAGCTGACGACATTATCGGCACAGTTTCAAAAATCTGTGATGAAGAAGGAATTGAGTGCTATATTGCAACAGGAGATAAAGATGATTTGCAGTTAGCTACTGATAAAACAAAAGTAATCTTAACTGTCACAAAAAGCGGAGTTAATGAAACAACATACTATGATGATAAGGAAGTTATAAAAAAGTACCATGTTACACCAAGGGAATTCATTGATATTAAAGCTCTTATGGGAGATGCATCGGACAATATCCCAGGAGTCCCAGGTATCGGAGAAAAAACTGCCACAGCTCTTATCGAGCAATTTAAATCAATTGAATATATTTATGAACACCTTGATGAGATTGGTCTAAAGGGTGCAACTCTTAAGAAAATTACCGAGGGAAAAGATCTTGCTTTTATGAGCAAGGAACTTGCAACAATTATTCGTGATGTACCAATCAATTTTAACTTTGAGGACTGTGAATTTAATGGTGATCTTTCAGGCTGTGCTACACAAGAGGCATATGATATTTTGAAAAAGCTTGACTTAAACAGCATTATAAAACGACTTAATATCACCCCAACTCCTGATAAAAAAGAGGAAATTGATATCTTCTTGGGCACATCCTATAAAGAGATTTCTTCAACAAACGACTTGTCTGATTTTATCAAAACAATAAAGGACGAGCTTTCATTATTGTTTGAATTTGATGGTAACTCCATAAAGAAAATAGCATTGGCAGTAAATCAAAAAGCAGTTGTCATTGATATGGCATCAAATTCTCAAGAGGAAATTCTATCCATATTAAAGCCTGTTTTTGAAAACGATAAAATTAAACTATATTCATCAAACTTTAAAGAGGCAATTGTTATGCTCAACAATATTGTTGAGTTTAGAAATATTGCATATGACACAGAAATTGCTGCCTATCTGATTAATCCATCAAAATCAGGATATAGCATAAAATCTTTGTGCAACGACTTTTTCTCGATTGATTTAGACACATCTTCTGAAGAAAAACAGGTTTCTCTGTTTGATGAAGACAATAGTATTGACATTATTGCAAGAGAGGTTTTAGCAATCAAACCATTGATGGAAAAAACCCTTTCAGAGCTCGAAAAAAATGGACAAACACAGCTTTATTATGATATAGAATTACCATTGGTAAGTGTTTTGGCAGATATGGAAATATCAGGTGTTAAGGTTGACACAGACCAGCTTGGAGATTTTTCAAAAATGCTTGATGAACACATTTCCCTGATGGTTTCACAAATTTACGAATATGCCGGCGAAGAATTTAATATAAATTCTCCAAAACAGCTTGGTGTAATTCTTTTTGAAAAGCTTGGCTTAAAGTCAGGAAAAAAGACAAAGACAGGATACTCAACAGGAATTGAGGTCTTGGAAAAGCTTCGTGGTGAGCATCCGATAATTGAACTTTTAATAAACTATCGACAATATGCAAAGCTAAAAAGCACATACTGTGACGGCTTATTTGCAGTCATAAATCCAGACACAAACAGAGTTCATTCCCAATTCAAGCAAACTGTCACCGTCACAGGCAGAATAAGCTCAACAGAGCCAAACCTTCAAAACATTCCGACAAGAACAGAGCTTGGCAGAGAATTAAGAAAAATGTTCACAGCACAAAATGAGGATTATATTTTAGTGGATGCAGACTACTCCCAAATCGAATTAAGGGTATTGGCTCATATTGCAAATGATGAAACAATGATTTCTGCTTTTAAAAACAACGAGGATATTCATAGCGTTACTGCATCACAGGTGCTTGGAATACCATTATCAGAGGTTACCTCTGACCAAAGAAGCAGTGCAAAGGCGGTAAACTTCGGAATAGTCTATGGTATGGGAGATTTCTCTCTTGCTAAGGATTTGAAGATATCAGTAAAAGAAGCAAGAGCGTATATAAATGGATATCTCGAAAAATATTCAGGTGTAAAAGAGTATATGGAAAATATCAAAAAGCAGGCAGAAGCAGATGGATTTGTCAAGACTATGATGAACAGAATAAGATATATTCCTGAACTAAAATCAACAAATCACAACATCCACGCATTTGGCGAGAGAATTGCCCTAAATACTCCAATTCAAGGAACTGCTGCAGATATTATAAAACTTGCAATGGTCAGGGTTTATAACCGTTTGAAAAAAGAGGGTCTTAAATCAAAGCTTATTTTACAAGTGCATGATGAATTGATTATTGAAGCACCAAAAACTGAAGAAGAACAAGTGAGCTTGCTCTTAAAAGAAGAAATGGAAAATGTGATGAAATTAAGTGTTCCACTAAAGGCTGATACTGCTTGTGGATATAGCTGGTATGAGGCAAAGTGAAAGGGTTTTAAAATGAACATAAGTCTTCCCAATGATGTTGGTTTTATACTTGACAAACTCCAGGAAAATGGTTTTTCTGCATATATCGTAGGAGGGTGTGTTCGTGATGCACTTCTTTTAAAAACTCCAACAGACTGGGATATTTGCACAAACGCATTACCTGATGAGACAATAGATGTTTTTTCTGATTACAGAACAATAAAAACAGGAATTAAACACGGAACAATAACTCTTATAATTAATTCTGTTCCCTATGAAATCACAACTTTCAGAACTGACGGAGATTATCTTGACTCAAGACACCCAGAGAATGTTAAATATATAAGAAACATTGATGGTGACCTCGCAAGGCGCGACTTCACTGTTAATGCAATGGCATATAACAAAAAAATAATTGACCTGTATGACGGACAAAAGGATTTGAAAAACCGAATAATCCGATGTGTCGGAAATGCAAACACTCGATTTTGTGAAGATGCTCTTAGAATCATGAGAGCAATAAGGTTTAGTGCAGTTCTTGAATTTGAAATTGAAGAAAAAACAAAAAATGCAATCTTTTCTCAAAAAGATAATCTCATTAATATTGCAACGGAAAGAATTAATGTTGAGTTTTCAAAAATACTTTTGTCGGACAACAAAAGTGTTTATAACGAATACTATGATATTCTTAAATTGTTTATAAACATTTCCCCAAATCTTGATACAGATAATCTTGTGAAGTTGCCAAAAGATTTAGAAACAAGACTTTCATATCTACTGCTTTCATCAGGACTTCATACAGAAGTTTTAGAAAATTTAAGGTATCCGTCAAAAACAATCAAGGCAGTTAATGAGATTATAAAGAACTTTGATTCGAAATATGAGAATATAAAGGATTTAAGACTTCTTATATCAAAATCAAGCTATGAAACTGCACATAAAATTTTGACAATCAAAGCATGCAAAAAGAATATGTTTGATTTGTTATTAAAAGCTAAAAATATGCCTTGTAAAATTCAGGACCTTGCAATATGTGGAAATGATTTAATAAAATCAGGAATAGAGGATGGTCTCTTAATCGGAAAAATATTAAACAAATTATTATATCTTGTGATAAATGAAGAAATCGAAAATTCAAAAGTTTCTCTTTTAGAAAAAGCAGAGGACTTATTGGAGGAATTAAAATGATAATTATTGGAATAACAGGTGGAAGTGGTTCGGGAAAAACAATCGTTTCAAATATATTATCGGATAATGGTGTTGATATTGTTGACTGTGATTTGGTTGCAAAAAAAATTGTTGAACCAAATGAACCTGCATTAAATGAAATCAAAGAATATTTTGGTTTGGAATATATAAATGAGGATGGCACGCTCAACAGAAAGAAGCTTGCCTCATTGGTTTTTAGTGATTCTGAAAAACTGCTCAAATTAAATGAAATAACACATAAATATGTCAAGGAATACATAGATTTATATATTGAAAATTCTAAATCTGAAATTATTGGTCTTGATGCTGCTGCGTTGATTGAGAGTGGAATTTATAAAAAATGTGACTATCTTATCTGTGTGTTGGCAGACAAAAACATACGAGCAGAAAGAATAATGAAACGGGATATTCTTTCAGAAGAAGAAGCAATATCTCGAATCAACGCTCAGAAAAATGATACATTTTATATTGAAAAATCCAATTATATAGTATATAATAATGCTAACACAGATAGTGTTAAAAATAAGGTTACAGAAATTTTAAACGATATAAGGAGCAAAATTTGAAAAAAAGAATTTTACTATTAATTTTATGCATTGTCTTGATTTTTTCATTGATTAAACCTGTTATGAAAGCTTTGTATCCGTTGAGATATGGCGAACATATCGTAACATATTCTGATAAATATGATTTGGACGAATATCTTGTTATGGCTTTAATAAAGGCTGAAAGCAATTATATATATGATGCTCACTCTGGCGTTGCAAGAGGTTTGATGCAAATCACAGACGAAACTGCAGGCTGGATTGCTTCTAAGCTTTCCCTTGAGTCTTTTGATATTTTAGACCCTGAAACAAATATCAATATGGGATGTTTCTATCTTTCATATCTTCTTGACTATTATAAGGATAATGAACAGCTTGCATTGGCTGCATATAATGCAGGAATGGGAAATGTCAACAAGTGGCTTTCTGTTAAAGAATATAGCCAATCAGGAGAAACACTTGACAATATTCCTTTTTTAGAAACCAGACAGTATATAGAAAAAATAGAAAGAAACAAAGAGATTTATATTAAATTATATAAAAAAGAGGAGGAATGATTATGAACACAATTATCACAATCGGAAGACAATACGGAAGCGGAGGCAGAGAATTAGGACAAATGATTGCCAACAGACTTGGCTTTGAGTTCTATGATGAAGAACTTGTTACTATGGCTGCTGAAAAGAACAGAATGCACGAAGATATATTAAAGGCAGTTGACGAAAAAGCCACAAAAAGTCTTTTGTATACTCTTGTAACAGGCAGTGATTTGAGATATATGCATTCAACCCAATATGATATGCCTATAAATGATAAGCTTTTTATCACTCAAAGCGAAATTATCAAGAACCTCTCAGAAAAAAGCTCTTGCGTAATCGTTGGCAGATGTGCTGACTATGTCTTAAGAGATTCTAACCATAATTGCATTCATCTCTTCCTTTATGCAGATATGGAAGATAAAATAAAGAGAATTTCAAAAAAATATGATTTATCTGAAGACAAGGCAAAGGATAAGATTAAGAAAATTGAAAAAGTGAGAAAATCTTATTATAACTATTATTCAAGTCGTGAATGGGGTAATACTGCAAATTATGATTTGTGCTTAAATACTGCTAAGCTTGGTCTTGACAAATCCTGCGATATAATCTGCGAATATGTTAAAAAGGCCATGGAGGAATAATAATGGATTTTATAAAATCATTTATATTAGGAATTATTGAGGGAATTACTGAATGGCTTCCTATTTCGAGCACAGGACATATGATTTTATTTAATGCCTTTACAAATACTAATACTGGATTTTTAACTGAGGATGTTTATCTCTATGTCATTCAGCTCGGAGCAATTTTAGCAATTGCAACCCTTTATTTTAAAAAGCTAAACCCATTCTCTCCGTCAAAATCGGCACAGGAAAAGGCTGACACATGGCAAATGTGGTTTAAGGTCATTGTTGCTTGCCTACCTGCAGCAGTAATCGGACTTTTGTTTAATGACTATATGGAAAAATTTGAAAATCCGTTTGTCATAAGCGCTACATTAATAATTTACGGAATACTTTTCATTCTGATTGAAAAATCAAGAAAAGGAATTTCTGTTAATTCAATGAACGAAATGACATATAAAACAGCTATTATGATTGGACTTTTTCAGGTTTTATCAATCATACCAGGAACATCGCGTTCAGGCTCAACGATTTTAGGTGCTATGCTTTTGGGTTGTTCAAGAGAGCTATCAGCAGAGTTTTCATTCTTTTTGGCAATCCCTGTTATGTTCGGAGTGAGCTTTTTAAAGCTTGTGACAAATGATTACATAATGCACGGTACAGAGTGGGGACTTTTAATAATCGGTATGCTGGTTGCATATGTGGTTTCTATAATTTCAGTTAAGTTCTTAACCAACTATGTGAAAAGACACGATTTCAAGGTGTTTGGTTATTATCGGATTATTTTAGGTATTATTGTTATACTATATTTTTCATTTATTTAAAAAGAAAACACACATCAGTTTGATGTGTGTTTTTTTATAACACTTTTTCCATTCCAATTTTTTGTGGCATAAGCCCCATCTTTTCATAAAACCTTAATGCACTTTCATTGCACGCCCAAACATTCAGCGTTACATTATAACAACCTTCTTTTTTAGCAAAATCAAGCACATAATCATATAATTTACTTCCAATATGTTTACCTCTGCACTCTTCATTTACACACAAGTCATCAATATATAAAGTTTTTATATCCGTCAGAATATTATTGTCTATATGTTGTTGGAAGATACAAAAAGCATATCCTAAGACTTCCTCATCTTCTTCTGCTATAAAAATCGGCCTTTCATCATCAGCAATAATCTCTAACAGTTCATTGTCCTTATATTTTTTTGCATTAGGTTTAAATATATCAGGTCTTCCCTTGTGATGCACCATAAGGACCTGACATAAAAGCTTATTTATGCCATCTAAATCCCTGTTTTCTGCTCGCCTAATAATCATTTCTAACCTCCAACCTACTTATTTCTTATTAATTTGGAAACCTCCCAAAGCGCTGAAACGCCTATAACATTCAACCCATCTGGAACATTTACATTTCTTAATGACATCTTGGGAACAACTGCAGTCTTAAAGCCAAGCTTTGATATTTCTCCTAATCGTTTTTCTAATTGAGAAACACTTCTTAACTCTCCACCAAGTCCAACCTCACCCATAAACACCATATCAGACGGTATTGGGTTGTCACATAGACCTGATATAACCGAGGCACAAATTCCCAAATCAACTGCAGTTTCATCAATTCTTAAGCCACCTGCAACATTTATGTATACATCATAGTTTGACAAAGATAATCTGCATCTTTTCTCAAGAACAGCAAGCATTAACACAACTCTGTTAAAATCAACACCATCAGTCATTCTCCTTGGATTTCCAAAACCTGTTGGAGTTACGAGTGCCTGAATTTCTGCTAAAACTCCTCTTGAGCCTTCCATAGTGCAAACTATTGAACTGCCTGATGCATCACATCTTCCCTCCAAAAGCATTGCTGACGGATTTTCAACCTCAACCAAACCCTTATCGGTCATGGAAAATACGCCTATTTCATTTGTTGAGCCAAATCTGTTCTTAACTGCTCTTAGAATTCTAAAGCTTGACTCTTTGTCACCCTCAAAATAAAGAACACAATCCACCATATGTTCTAAAACCCTTGGACCTGCCAATGCACCGTCCTTTGTCACATGGCCAACAATAAACATAGAAATATTTTCATTTTTGGCAACTCTCATAAAGGCGTTTGTCGCCTCTCTTACCTGTGGCACACTGCCTGATGCAGAAGCAATAGAATCTATATGCATAGTCTGGATTGAATCAATTATAACTATATCAGGATTAATATTATTTATACATTCTAAAATAATTTCTACATCATTTTCAGAAATCAGATATAAGTCCGCGTTTACAGTTCCAAGTCTTTCTGCCCTTACTTTAATCTGTTTTTCAGATTCTTCTCCTGAAACATAAAGAATTTTTTTGGTTTTTCCAATATTTTCACATATTTGCAACAAAAGCGTCGACTTTCCAATTCCTGGGTCCCCGCCAACTAAAATCAATGAACCTTTAACCAGACCTCCTCCAAGAACTCGGTCCAATTCACCCATACCAGTTTTATATCGAATCTCATTGTCATAGGTTATTTCACTGATTTTTTTGACTGTTCTTGTCACTTTTTTTACTGTCCCCAAATTCTGCTTTCCGTCATCAACAACAGTTTCAATTAATGTGTTCCATCCATTACATCCAGGACATTTTCCTATCCATTTCGGTGTCTGATATCCACATTCATTGCATATATACATTGCTTTAGCTTTCATAATAACACACCTTTTCTTTAGACAGTTATCAACCTGACATCATTTTCTTCCAACGCTTTATTCCATTCCTCATCAAGCTTAATATCCGTAATAAAACAATCTATTCCTGATAATTGTGACACAACAGGGACACCTAATCTTCCGAGTTTCTTTTTGTCGCATAAGAAAATTGCAGACTCTGAACAATCAATCATTGCCTTTTTTATCTGTGCTTCTGCCTCTGTTGATTCCATCAATCCACGATTTAGCGTCACACCTCTGCAAGAGAAAAAGACTTTATTTGCAAAGTATGTTGAACGGATTGTGTCCTCAACAATTCTTCCTATATAAGACATATTTTTTTGATGTAACATTCCGCCTGTTGAAATAACTCTTATATCAGGACATTGAGATAACTCCAACACAATTTTTTCTGCATTTGTTATAACTGTTATGCTTTTTTTATCCTTGATATTTCTTGCAACATGAAGACTTGATGTACTTGCATCCAAAAAGATTGTTTCTCCATCATTAATCATTTGCGCTGCTCTTTTTCCAATGCTTTGTTTACCCTCAAAATTCACAGTATCTCTTTCGTGAATTTCCATATCAGCATCTCGTGTTTCCACCAATGTAGCTCCGCCATATGTTCTCACAAGAACACCCTGTTTTTCAAGTTTTTCCAAATCACTTCTGATCGTTTCAGTTGTGACATCAAACCTTTTTGCTAATTCAGGCACCAAAACGCTTTTGTTTTCAGTTATTATCTGTTCTATTTTACTTCTTCTTTCAACAGCTAACATAATAAAACCTCATATTTTACAATAAATTTCTCTTTTTATGACAAAAGACTGCTTTAACAAACAGTCTTTTCGTTAATTATAATACTGCTTCCCAAAGTTCGGGATGTGGATTTGCTATCACCTCAGTGTTTATTAAAACACCTGTTTTTGCTGCAATTCTTGCACCGGCTTCAACTGCTGCATTGACATCTGCAACCTCACCTGTCATACTCACAAAGCACTTTCCACCCATACCTCTTGCAACTCTTACCTCAATTAGGCTGACAACTGCAGACTTAACTGCTGCATCTGCCGCTTCAATTGCAGAAGCTGCAGTAAAGGTTTCAATTATACCTAATGCTTTTTTATCTTTTACAATAGCAGTTCCACACATTGCCTCAAACACTTTTTCACCCAGATTTCCAATTACAAATCTGTCTATCAAAGCATCTTCTGCAATAAGTTCTGCCCTTTCAACTGCTGCCTGAATAGCTGACAAGCTGCCTCCGATTATTGTAACAAATTTACCAGGACAAACTGCACCCGATTGGATTAATGTTACTCCTGCACTCTTTAGCATTTCATCAGTTATCTTTATTCCACGGCTAACATTCTTGACCTCAATCAATCCTATAGAATTCATAGCACTCATCCTTTATTTCAGCTTACTGAAATTATAATTTCTTTTTCATTAACAGATTTAACAACGCCATCAATACTTGAATGAATTGTTGTTCCTAATGCATTCTCATCTGTCTTTGCAATCATCTGTCCTTTTTTAACCGCATCGCCAACCTTAACTATTGCCGAAGCAGGCTTTCCAATGTGCTGTGACATTGGTATATATACAGTATCAGGATAGAAATCGATATATCTTCTTTCAACCTTATCCTTAACATATTTTCTTATTCCAAGTCTGTCAATCAATGTATCAGAAGGAATTAGTCTTCCCTCCCTTTCAGGTCTTGGTTTATCAGGCTTAACAGATTCTGTTCTTCTGTATCCTTTTTTTGCCAAGGTTTCCTTTGCCATCATTGAAATCGCTTGCGGATCCAACATCTGCTGACATCCCATAACAGTACACACGCCACAACCACAACATAATGTACTTTGTAAAAATGCATCTGCATCATTAACCTCACAATGTGATGCGGCTCTCAATATCTTGTGAACCTGAATTGAATGTCCTAATAAATGTCTTGGACAAACATCTGTGCACATAGTACAATAGCAACAAGCTGCAGAAGCCCTTTTCAATGTTATTGAAATAGGCATTCTCTTTCTCTGAATAATACTGTGTGTTTCAGGGAAAACCAAAAGACCTTTTGTTGTCTTTGTTATAACATCATTTTCAAAATCAACAAGCTTACCCATCATTGGTCCGCCATTGATTAGTGCCTTACCTGTCATATCCCCATATCCAAGTTCAGAAAATAACTCTTTAATTTTCATACCGACAGGCACCTTTACTGTTATATCCTCTTTAACATCTCCTGCAATAGTTACATACTTTTCACAGACTGTTTCTCCTGTGTCAAGTGCTTTTCTTATATTATAAAGTGTCTCAGTATTTATAACTATTACTCCGACACTCATTGGTATCTGACCCTCAGGAATAATCTTCCCTGTTGTTTCATATACCAAAACAACCTCGTCACCTGCAGGGTATATATCAGGTATTTCCTTTATTTTTACTCTTGTATTTTCTAAGCTTTTAACTATTTTGGGGTCTAACAACCCCATATTTTTCTTCTTGATACCAAAAATTGCCTCTTCAGCTTCTAAAATATCCATAACGATATTTAACGTATCAATAACAGATTGAAAATGTTTTGCAAAGATATGGTGGTCAACCATCATTAATGGTTCACACTCTGCAGCATTTACTATAATCTGCTTAACACCCTTTGAAAGCTTTTTGTGAGTAGGAAAGCCTGCTCCGCCGGCACCAACTATACCAGTATTATATACTAATAGCTGTAACTCTTCTAATGTCATAAAGCTTTCCCTCCTTTATATAATTTAAAATTAATTATAAGTTACCTTGTTTTTCATCTACAATTCCGACAATAACAGCATCTACAGGTGATGTGTTATCAGGCAACGCAAGTCTTGCAGAACAGCCTGTTGTAATAAGAACCTTTTCTCCAATACCTGCACCGATACCATCAACTGCTACCATAAATTTGTTAGTTAGTTTATTATCTTCAATTGCTCGTACAGTCATAAACTTACAACCAATAAGTTTTTCGTTTTTACTTGTGGAAACAATACTTCCAGTCACCTGAGCTAAAATCATATCCTATCTTCCTTTCAACAAAACGGAAGTTTTAGTGTTTTGTGATGATTTCAACATGGTCGCCTTGTTTGATTGCGGCTGCGTTGGCATCATCAGTGTCAATATGCATTTCCGTATTAAAATCTGCTCTAACTCTTACTTGAACATTATAATAACGAGTTGGCTTTGAATTTTGGATTTCAACATCAACAACATCATTATCCTTCACTCCATACTTTTCGGCATCCTCCAAATTCATATGGATATGACGATTTGCAATAATGCAACCCTCGTTTAAAAATACGCTACCCTTTGGTCCAACCAAAGCCATTGGCGCACTTCCCTTAATTTCTCCCGACGGACGAACCGGTGGGCTTACCTTTAATTTAAAGGTATCTGTTCTTGAGATTTCAATTTGAGACTCTTTTCTGACAGGTCCCAAAACTCTTACCCCTTCAATAGTTCTTAGCGAAGGGCTAACAAGTGTCACACACTCTTCCGCAGCATACTGGTCTCCCATTAACATCTTTTTAGGTGTTAATTCGTGTCCTTTTCCAAATAGGGTTTCTAAATCCTCCTGAGACAAATGCACATGTCTTGCAGATACCCCTACCTTTATGCCATCATAATCATCTTGTTGTTTCAATATATCAATAACACTTTTTGTCACTATATCTAATAATTTTTCGTCTACCATTCTTGCACCCTCCGTAGTTTTGTGGGTATGGTTATGCTCTTGGGCAGGGGATTAACCCTGCCCGAACATTTAACCCTCTTTACTGTGTCTAAACAGTTTTCCTGATTGATTATTTCAATGCAGGAAGAATTTTTTCAACATCGCCGTGTGGTCTTGGGATTACATGAACAGATACTAATTCACCTAATCTTGAACCAGCTTCAGCACCAGCTTCTGTTGCTGACTTAACTGCACCAACATCGCCTCTTACCATAACTGTTACCAAACCTGAACCAATTCTTTCTGTTCCGATTAATGTAACATTTGCAGCTTTAACCATAGCATCTGCTGCCTCGATTGCTGCTACCAAACCTCTTGTTTCAACCATTCCTAATGCTTCTTGAGCCATTTCGAACTCCTCCTATTTTTTTATTTGCGTTTATAACGCTTTTTTACTTATTATTTTTTGCCCCTTTTTTTGAAGGTGCTTTTTTATCTGAAACTGCTTTCGCAGTTTTAGAAACTTTTTCATCAGGTGCTTTTTGCACCTTTTCCTGTGTTTTTTTTGCTTGTGGTTTTTTTGTTTCCGGCTTTGCCTTTTCAACAGGTTTTTTACTACCTACAGCACCTGTGTGAGTTGCTGCTGTTTCAGAAACCGGGATAACCGACCCATTTTTGTCAAGATGAAGAAACTTTAGAATTTCATTGTGTGGTCTTGCAATAACCTCACATGCCTTCAAACATTTAAATTCGTTGGCAATTGCTTTTCCCGCATCAATTGCTGCAGTAACTGCTGAAACCTGACCTTTAACAACAAGTGTCACTAATCTTCCGCCAAGTCTTCTCTCGGTTGCAACAAATTCAACATCTGCAACCTTTGTCATTGCATCAAGCACATATATTGCATTTCCCAAAGCTTCAACTTCTATCAAGCCTAATGAAAAACCCATTTACTTATCCCATCCTTTCCCTTATGTCTTGATAAGAGATTAACATCAGATGGTTGGTAAAATCTTTTCAACATCACCATGTGGTCTTGGAATTACATGCTTAGCAACCAATTCGCCAAGTCTTGATGCTGCATCTGCTCCGGCTTCAACTGCTGCCTTAACTGCACCAACATCACCTCTTACGATTACGCTTACCAAACCTGAACCAATTTTCTCTGTTCCAACCAAAACAACATTTGCAGCCTTTGTCATAGCATCTGCTGCTTCGATAGAAGCTGTTAAACCTCTTGTTTCAATCATTCCTAATGCTTCCATTTTTTTACCCTACCTTTCTTAAATTAACATAACCTATTTTACTTATGCGTTATTTTTTATATGTCCTATCCTATCTCTACCAACACTTGTTCTCTCTGCCATTTTTTGAGAATCATCAGTAGGACGGGCTATTATATGTTTTTGAATTAAGCCTGTGCAACTTTCTGCTGCCGCTGCTGCTGCCTCAACTCCTGCTTCAACTGCTGCCACACTTCCTTGCATTTTTATACACATAATCAAAGGAACTGCGACTTTCTCTGCATTATTAGGCTTGTTTGAGTCAATTGCAATAATTTTGACATCTGCAGCCTTTGCAGCTGCATCTGCAGCTTTAATGGCACAAACAAATCCAAACATTTCTACAATTCCGATTGCATCCATCTTCAAAAACTCCTTTTCGTTCTATTTAGTCTTTGTTGATATATACAACCTTAAGTCCCTTTTGTGCAAGGTTTGTCTCTAACGCCTCATTCATCTCTTCAAGGCTGAATCTGTGAGTAATCAATTCCTTTATTGGTAAACCAATTGCAATTGCTCTCTTCAAGAAATCAAATGTAGTTGCATAGTCTCTTAGAGTATATACCCATGAACCAACTAATGTGATTTCCTTTGAGCACAAGTCAAAGTGTGGGTTGATTGTAGCATCTCCACCATTGATGAAGAAACCTAATTCACAAAGTCCACCACCACTTCTTATGAACTTATAAATGTTTGCATGTGCAACAGGTGAACCTGTACATTGGAATGCAAAATCTGCAGCGTAGCCACCGAATGCAGCCTTAACAGCGTCTGCCAATGCATCAACACCCTTATGATTCATAAAGTTTACAGTGTTATCTGCACCCATTCTCTTTGCAAATTCCAATCTCTGTTCGTTACCATCTACTGCAACGATATTTTCAATACCCATAGTTCTTAATACTGCGATACAGATAAGACCGATAGGTCCACAGCCCTGAACAACAACTCTTGAGTTAAATCTCAAAATACCTGTTGTCTTTGCTCTTTCAACTGCGTGAATTAGAACTGCACAAGGCTCAATTAGAATTCTTGAGTCCAAATCCAAATCACTTACATTGAATATTGTTGAGCCGCCTCTTATAATCATATAATCAGCAAACCAACCATTTAAGTGAACATTATCATCAGGCATAAGTCCGTAGATATCTCCACTTCCAACATTTTGCTTATTAAGGTCGTACATTGTGATATCAGGATCGTCATGGAATATCATACAAGTTACAACCTTGTCACCGATATTAAGTGGCTTTCCTGCACTGTCCTTCTTAACATTCTTACCCATTTTTATAATTTCGCCTGTTCCTTCGTGACCAAGCACAACAGGAATTAGTGAGAATGGGTCATTTTTAAATTCGTGAGCGTCTGTTCCACAAACACCACAGCCTTCAACCTTCACAAGGATATCGTCATCGCCAAGCTCTGGGATTGGATATTCCTGAATATCGAAGTTTCCTAATTTTGTAAGCATTGCAACCTTTGCTTTTGTAGGTATTGAACCGTTTGATGCTTTTGCTGATTTAGCACAAGCACTTGGCTTTGCATTCATTTCATTCAATACTGCTTCAACAACTTTTGCAATATCATTTTCGTTAATGTTCATTGTGTATGCCCTCCTTATATTATTGATAAACTGTCAACCAAGACACATCTTCTTTGACGAGTGAAGCTACTTGCTGAAGTAATACCCTCACCTGTAGGTCCTGCAATAGTAAAGGTTGTGTGGCCTTCGCTATTAAATCCGATACCTGAATAGCTTGGTGCATTCTTAACAAATATAGTTGTGCATACTGCTTTTGCATATGCAGTCATATGATCAACATTCTTTGAGTGAAGATGTGCAGTATGTCTGTTTCCATGTTCTGCCTTAACTGCCATCTCCATAGCTTCTTCAAAAGTAGAACATCTTACAATTGCCAATATTGGCA
Organism: Clostridia bacterium; assembly: GCA_045580715.1. GTDB lineage: Bacteria > Bacillota > Clostridia > UBA1381 > UBA1381 > RGIG1988. Next base: position 9,614 of record JAZNOH010000195.1, on the reverse strand, counting down.
TCATAAGTTCTGTCTGAACAAATGAGTGTGAAAACTCTGTTTCACAAATGATACATCTGATGTCGTCTCCAACATTAATACCAATTTGAGCCAAAATCTTTTTAGCATCTCTGCCGACCCAATCCTTGTTGATAACCTTTTTAGCTTTTCCGCCAGGATTCTTAGGTGGCATATCTACCAAAACAACCTCTTCAAGCTGTTTAGTTTGCTCTTTATTCAAAAGGTATGCTCCATTTTTCTGCATTCCGGAAATAAGCTCGTCTGCAACCTCGTTAACAACAAAACATTCCTTTTCGGCGATACATGGAAGGTTATTGTCAAATGTACAACCATCAATAATATCCTTTGCTGCTTTAGGTACATCTGCAGTGTTATCAACAACAACCGGTGGGTTACCTGCACCTGCACCAATTGCCTTTTTACCACTTGACAACAGCATTTTTACAACTCCAGGACCTCCTGTTGCAACCAACATTCTTACTGATGGATGGTTTACCATTGTGTTTGATGTATCCATTGTTGGATTTTCAACAGTAACAACAATGTTCTCAGGGCCTCCTGCTGCAAGCACTGCACGGTTAACCAAGTCAACTGCGTAAGCAGAAATTCTCTTTGCATGAGGATGTGGGTTAAATACAACACCATTTCCTGCTGCTAACATTCCAATACTGTTACAAATAACTGTACAGCTTGGGTTTGTACTTGGTGTAATTGCACCTATAATTCCATATGGTGCCATTTCAATGAGTGTCAAGCCTCTGTCACCTGATAATGCTTTTGTTGTTAGGTCTTCTGTTCCAGGAGTTTTATCAGCAACAAGGTGATGCTTCAAAATCTTATGGTAAACATTTCCCATTTTTGTGTCTTCAACAGCAAGCTTTGCCATGATTTCAGCTTCTTCGTGTGTAAGCCTTCTGATTTCTTTTATGATATTTTCTCTTTGTTCTTTATTATAGTGTCTGAAAAGTTCATACGCCTTGTTACAAGCCTCAATCGCATCATCCATAGATTCGAAAACTCCGACTTGCTTTCTTTTAGGTGCTTGATCTGCTCCCATATCGGTTATGACTTTCTTAACTATTTCGCTGATCTGTTTTTCATCTATCATAAACTCAGCCTCCTTTCTAAATACATTGCTCCGAACTGAGCAAAGGCGATATCCTCATCTGCTGTTCCACCTGATACTCCGACACCACCAACAACTTTGCCATTTATTATCAGCGGTTCTCCGCCACCCAACAGCATTATGTGGTTTGAATCGGTTGCCGAAAGTCCGTCAAGCGCACCTCCGCGAGATTCCTCTAATGCAACATGTGTCGGCATTTTAAGTGCTACCGCAGTGTATGCCTTGTCCTGAGCTATTTGTCTGCTTGCAATATATGAATCCTGCATAGAATGGAGAAGCATTAGATTTGCACCTGCATCAAGCACTGCAATGACAACATTTTTCCCCATTTCCTCTGCTCTCTTTTCAATAGCAAGTGAAATTTCCTTTGCTAAATCAAGAGAAAGCTCTGTGATACTATCACTTACTGCTCCGACTTTCGCAGGATTTTTTTTCAAATCCTGTGCCGCATATTGACTCATTGCATAAGTCATGTCACTTAATCTGTTCATATATATATAAGTAGCAGTTCTTATTTTATTTAATGTTAATAATTTTGAAGCAATTCTCTCTGCCCTTCTTACAACAGTTCTTGCTATATCTAACTGTGCAGAAACAATTGTTTCTCCCGGAATTGTGAATTCTTCAAGAGCATTTGGATAATATTTATCGCACAAAGCTTCAACTGCTTTCACACATTCCTCTGTGACAGAAACCTCTCCACCTGCTAATTCACCCATAATGGATATAAGCTTCTTCTGGACACTTTTAATGTCCTTGCATAATTCCTCGTCTGCACATTGCGCTCTTGCAAGTCCTAAAACAGATGAATATTCATCAACTGTTCCAATTAACTCAATCAATGCATCAGATTTTGGAATATGATTGTTTTTGCAAGTTTTAGTGTAACCCCTGTCACCATATCCTGTATATAATTCGGAATTACTCATTTACATCAATTCCTTATAATTACTTATTATATTTTTCCATTACTCTCTTTGTAACCTCTGCAACAATATCGCTGACATCAGCATTTGTTGAGCAACCACCAAATTTTTCAGAAGCTTCTGTTGGTGTCATATTTTCTGCTCCCTCATTGTAGCAGCTTGGACAAAGTTTTTCCATTGGGTGATGTCCTGGAACATTGAAGCTCTTTCTCAAATCGATAAGCTTCTTAACCTCTCCGCAAGGAATTTCCTTTTCTCCACCCAACAATCTTGCATACATAAGAAGTTTTGCATAGAATTCTGTTGATTCCATTCTGAAGAATGCAGTATTAAGGTCGCAACCAAAGCTCAATGCACCGTGGTTAGCCAAAAGAATTGCATCATAATCCTGAAGATATGGCATCAACGAATCTGGAATTTCCATTGTTGATGGAGTACCATATTCTGCCAAAGGAACACCGCCAAGGAAGATAACTGCTTCAGGCATAATCAACTTATCAAGTGGAATTCCTGCAATAGCAAATGATGTTGCAATAGGAGGATGTGCGTGAACAACCGCCTTTACATCAGGTCTTTCCTGATATACTCTCAAGTGCATTTTGAATTCTGATGAAGGCTTCCATTTGTTAGGCTCCTTCAAGTTTAGATTTTTGTCAACCTTACAAATCATATCAGGAGTCATAAACCCCTTACTAACACCTGTAGGTGTTACAAAGAATGTGTCATCGTCAATCTTTACTGAAAAGTTTCCGTCATTTGCTGCAACGAAACCATCATTATAAATTCTTCTTCCGATTTCGCACAATTCTTTTTTGATTTCATAATCTGATTTATACATTACTACTCCTCCCATTTTTTTGTTTTTCTTTGTTTTGTTTGGTTTTAATTTGATTATACACCATTTTCTTTGTTTTGTAAATACTTTTCTTAAAAAATTTCTCAAAATATTACAATACACAAAAATCTATATTAATTATACCATATGTTGTGGTTTTTGTATATACTTTTAATAAAAATTATACATTTTTCTTAAATTAATTTTTACCAAAATTTCATTATATTTTTTAGTTAAATTTGATATTGGAAAATTATTTTAATATTTTCCCCTAAATAGTTGACAAACAAGGTTAATTAGTATATAATTATAAGGCTTGATTTATATAATCAGTTGTCCGAAATTCGGACAATCCTTGCCCGAAGCAAAGAGTTTCGGGACTAAAGTCCATAAGGAGGTGTAGAAAATGGCTGAAAAAATTCTAAACAGCTATGAAACAATTTTTATCATCGATGCAGGTATCGAAGAAGAGGAAAGAACTGCATTGCAAGAAAAATTTACTTCATTGATTGCTGCTAATGGTACTGTTGAAGCTGTTGACGAGTGGGGTAAGAGAAGACTTGCTTACGAAATCAACGACAGAACAGAAGGTTACTATGTATTGGTAGACTTCAAAGCTCCATCAGAGTTCCCAAAAGAACTTGACAGACAGTACAGAATTACAGACGGTATTTTGAGAACTATTATAATCAGAAAAGAAGACAAATAATTGTTTCTTAAAAGAAAGTGGTGTAAATTATGAACAAAGCAATACTAATGGGAAGACTTACAAGAGACCCTGAGATGAGAACAACTCCTCAAGGAACATCTGTTTGCTCTTTCTCGATTGCGGTAAACAGAAGATTTGCAAAAGAAGGTCAGCAACAAGCAGATTTTATTAACTGCGTTGCATGGCGCCAGCAGGCAGAATTTATATGCAAATATTTCACCAAGGGCTCAATGATTGCAGTTGTGGGAAGCATCCAGACTCGTACATGGGATGGTCAGGACGGCAAAAAGCAATATGCAACAGAGGTTGTTGTTGATGAAGCACACTTCACCGGTTCTAAATCAGAAACCGGAACAACAGGTGGTGCTCCTTCAAACACAAGTTATAGTCAACCGTCAGATAGTTCATCTCCTTTTGATGAATTTGATACATCCGGCTTTGAGGCTATAGGTGGCTCTGAAGACGATTTACCGTTTTAATTGAACGAAACATTGATGAAAATTGTAAAGGAGGGTTTTAAAATGGCTGAAAAGAATGATAAGCCAATGAAGGTTAGACGCGCAAAGAAAAAGGTTTGCGTATTCTGCGTAGATAAAGTTGATTCTATCGACTATAAGGATACTGCTAAATTGAGAAGATATATCACAGAGCGTGGTAAGATTGTTCCAAGAAGAATTAGCGGTAACTGTGCTAAACATCAAAGAGATTTAACAGAGGCTATTAAGAGAGCAAGACAAATTGCACTTTTGCCTTTCGTTGCTGAATAATTAAAAAAAATAACTGCTATCTAATTTGATAGCAGTTTTTTTATTTGTTATAAGTTAGTTTCAACAAAAGTAACAAGCAATGATAACACACCCTCAGAGTGCTCCGATCATTTTCACATAAAATATCGGCATACCTACTTTGCGTTTTCTCCACCCGGACCATCTTTTCTAACCGATTTATCTGTCGGACGAGTTAAACCAGTGGAAACCCATTGGTTATCAGTTGCAGTTTTTTTGTTGTCCTTTACTTTCTTGTTTTGCATAGTTATATCACCTCTTTAGTAGTATGACCTGTTATGAAAAAAATATAACCTTTGTGAATTCGCATTATACTATACAACTAAAGTTTTACAAAAAAACCACGCCATAAGCGTGGTTTTTATTATGCCCTTATTAATTCAGGTTGTTCATCCTTTGTTACACATTTCTCGTGAACAATACACTTCTTAATGCTCTCATCTGATGGAACTTCAAACATAATCTCTGTCATAATTTCCTCGATAATTGAACGCAAACCTCTTGCACCTGTATCACGCTTCAACGCTTTTTTAGCAATAGCTCTTATAGCATCAAGGTCAAATTCAAGCTCAACTCCGTCCATATCAAACAATGTCTGATATTGCTTAACTAATGCATTTTTTGGTTTTGTCAAAATATCGCAAAGCGCATCCTCGTCAAGCTGACTCAATTTTGCGATAACAGGTAGTCTTCCGATAAATTCAGGGATAAGACCGAACTTTAACAAATCCTTTGGTGCTACCTGTTTTATAAGCTCACTGATATTCTTATCTTGCTTACTCTCTATTTCTGCACCAAATCCGAGTCCTTTTTTACCAATTCTGTCACCAATTATTTTTTCAATACCATCAAAAGCACCGCCACAAATAAACAGAATATTCGTTGTGTCAATCTGAATAAGCTCCTGATGAGGATGTTTTCTTCCACCCTGAGGCGGAACTGAAGCAACTGTTCCCTCCAAAACCTTTAAAAGAGTTTGTTGAACGCCTTCTCCACTAACATCTCTCGTAATTGAAACATTTTCGGACTTTCTTGCGATCTTATCTATTTCATCAATATATATAATTCCACGCTCTGCCTCTTCTATATCATAATCAGCAGCCTGAATAAGCTTTAATAGTATATTTTCAACATCTTCTCCGACATAGCCTGCCTCTGTCAATGATGTTGCATCAGCAATTGCAAATGGAACATTTAGAATTCTTGCCAAGTTCTGCACTAAAAATGTTTTACCTGAACCTGTCGGTCCTATTAAAAGAATATTGCTCTTTTGAAGCTCAACATCACTTTCTTCCTGCTCAATTCTCTTATAGTGGTTATACACTGCTACAGAAAGAATTTTCTTTGCGTCATCCTGTCCAATAACATACTGGTCAAGAACTTCTTTAATTTCCTTTGGTTTTGGCAATTCCATATTCTCTGTTTCATAGCCGGCATCCAAAAAATCATCAGACAAAATTCCATTACAAAGCTCAATACATTCATTACATATAAAAGTATTGTTACCCGATATTATCCTTTTAACTTCACTTTCCTTTTTTCCACAAAAGGAACAGTAAATTTCATTATTTTCTTCTTTTTTTGACATCTTGTCGATATCCTCCCGACATACCAAATTTAAGCACAATCGGGGTACACAAAGTTTTCTTCGTGCACCCCTTATTTGTATTATTTTTTCTTTGATTCAATAACTTGGTCAATCAAGCCATATGCTTTTGCTTTTTCTGCTGACATAAAATTATCTCTTTCAGTGTCTGCAGCAATAACATCAATCGGTTGACCTGTACGCTCACTTAATATCTCATTCAAATGCTGTTTCATTTTAATAATTCTTTCAGCATGAATTTGAATATCAGTAGCCTGACCTTGCATTCCTCCCAAAGGTTGATGAATCATAATTTCACTGTTAGGTAGGGCAAATCTTTTTCCCTTTTGTCCTGCGGCCAACAAGAATGCTCCCATACTTGCAGCCATACCGATACAAATTGTTGAAACATCGCATCTTATGTACTGCATAGTATCATAGATAGCCATACCTGCTGTGATTGAACCACCCGGACTATTGATATATAACTGAATATCTTTATCAGGGTCCTTTGACTCTAAGTAAAGCATTTGTGCAACCACAAGGCTTGCAGTCGCATCGTTAACCTCTTCGCCTAAAAATATAATTCTGTCCTCGAGCAATCTTGAGAAAATATCATAAGACCTTTCTCCTCTGTTTGTCTGCTCAACTACCATTGGTACTAAACTCATTATCAATCAATCCTTTCTTTGTTATCAAGGAGCGAAAAATTATTTGATTTTAGCCTTATTAACAAGCATATCGATTGTCTTTGAGAATTTTACTTCTTTTGCAATTTCTTCCTTGTCTTCAGGGCGTAAAACCTCTTTCAATTTTTCAACTTCCATATTATAAATCTTGCTCATTTCCAAAATCTTGTCTTCTAACTCTTCATCTGTAACATCGATACCTTCTTTATTCATAATAGCCTCGATTACAAGAGTTACCTTACATTGTTTTTGAGCTTGTTCCTTAAAGCTTTCTCTCATAGCTTCAAGATTTGAGCCTGTGTATTGAAGATACATATCAATGCTCATTCCCTGATATTGCAAGCGTTGTGCAAAATCATTTATCATTCTGTCGATTGTTGATTCAATCATAGCATCAGGAATATCAACCTCACAAGCATCACAAGCAGCATCAATTACTGCATTTTCTGTTTCTTGCTTTGTTTTCTTTTCAGCCTGTTCTTCTAACTTTTTCTTAACGCTATCCTTGTATTCAGCAAAGGTTTCAAATTCACTTACTTCTGACGCAAAATCATCATCCAATTCTGGAAGCTCTCTTACCTTGATTTCGTGAACTGTCACCTTGAATAATGCTGGCTTTCCTTTTAGGTTTTCAGCATGATATTCCTCTGGGAATGTTACATTAACATCAATTTCTTCATCAATCTTTGCTCCGATAATTTGCTCTTCAAAACCAGGAATAAATGTGTTTGAACCAATTTCTAATTCATAGTTCTCACCTTTTCCGCCTTCAAAAGCAACCCCATCACAAAAACCTTCAAAATCGATAATTGTGATATCTCCGTTTTCAACTGCTCTGTCGTCAACGCTGATCATTCTTGCATTTCTGCCTCTTGCAGCCTCAATTTCCTTATCAACATCTTCGTCTGATACATTATTCTCAATTTTTTCCACTTTTATACCTTTATAGGTTCCCAAAGTAACTTCAGGCTTTGTTGTAACAAGTGCAGTGAACACAACAGGCTCTCCTGCCTTGATTTCTTCAACATCAATTTCAGGCTTTGCAACAACATCAAGACCTGATTCTTTAACTGCCTCATCATATGCCTCTGGCAATACATAGTTGATTGCATCATCATAAAATACTGCTTCAGTATAATACTTTTCAACAATTGCTCTTGTCACTTTACCCTTTCTGAAACCAGGGATATTAAACTTTGACTTATTCTTATTATATGAGTTGTTTATACCCTCTTCAAACTTTTCTCTTGAAACTTCAAATGTAAGTTTTACAAGATTTTTTTCTACCTGTTCTGATTTTACAGCCATTTTTAAAAGCCTCCTAAGTAAATAAAATATTACATAATGGCAAAATACACCATTATCACATCATATCATATTATAACATATTTTCTAAAAAATTCAATTAATTTTTTGTAAATTTTATTTTTTTATACTAATCGCACAATTTAGTGGGCACAAAATCACGATAATCGCACGAAACAAGCATATATTTTATTCCGTCGTGTTCTCCTTCGACAATATTCTGCCTTAGAGCATTATGGAGATGACCATATAAACATAAATCAATTCCATTACCTTTGAGGATTTTTGAAAATCCTGTTTCTTCTAAATCAGTATTAATCGGTGGGAAATGAAAAAATACAATTATCCTTTCAGGATTATATCTTTTTGCATCGTTTATTGAAAGCTCTAATCTGCCAAGCTCTCTTTCATAAATCTTTTTATCGTCTTCACTTGCTTCACCATTTCCAAGATAGCTCCACCCTCTTGTTCCGCAGATTGCAATGTTTTTATACATTATTGCATTATTTTGCATAAATTCAATGCTTTCAAATTTGTTTTCTGCTAAAAATTTATTAAGCTTAGACATTGTTGTCCACCAGTAATCGTGATTTCCTTTTGATATTATTTTTTTACCTGGAAGACTATCTATAAAAGCAAAGTCAGGTATGCTTTCTGCAAGATACATTGCCCAAGAAATATCACCGGGAATTACAACCGTGTCATCATCATTAACAATGCTTCTCCAGTTTTTTTCAAGTCTTTGGACATAGTTTTCCCACTTACTGCCGAATATGTCCATTGGTTTATCAACACCAATCGGCAGATGCAAATCAGAAATTGCATAAAGTGCCATCACACACCTCCCCAATTCTTTACGAGCTCTTTAGCTCTTTTTAGTATATCATCATTATAATTAATCCAGTTTATACGCTGATCTTTTCTAAACCAGGTCATTTGTCTTTTTGCATAATGTCTTGTCCCGATTTTAATATTATAGATTGCCTCATCAAGCGAAACTTTGCCCTCTAAATATTCTATAATTTCCTTATATCCAATTCCTTTCATTGAAAGCATTGCATCTGCATACCCATTATCATATAAAGACCTAACCTCTTCCAAGAGTCCCTGTTCCATCATAATGTCAACTCTTTTTTCAATTCTTTCATAAAGCTTTTGCATATCCCAACGAATCGCCATCATACAAGGGTTGTATCTTGACACTTTCTTTTTTGTATCCTCTTGATGCTCTGAAATCGGAACTCCTGTCATTTTATAAAATTCTATCGCCCTGATTATTCTTCTTTTACTATTTTTGTGTATTCTCTGGGCAGAAGCCTCATCAAAGCTTTTTAGCATATCAACAAGATAGTCAATTCCCTTTTCTCTTTCAATTTCCTCAAGCTCTGCTCTTACCTTTGGGTCACCGTCATCTTCTCTGAAATCAACATCATTAATCAATGAGTTTATATAAAGTCCTGTTCCTCCAACTGCCACAGGCACTTTGCCTCTTTCATTAATATCCTCTGTTATCTTATGCGCGCATCTCACAAACTCAGCAACAGAAAATGACTCATTCGGCTCGATTATATCAATCATATGATGAACAATTCCGTCACGCTCTTTCATATCAGGCTTCGCTGTACCTATATTCATATATTTATAAATCTGCATA
>JAZNOH010000194.1:0-2471 GCA_045580715.1 Clostridia bacterium | reverse complement strand
ATTGTTTTCTTCTCGAAGATGCTCAATAGTTTTTACCATTGCTTTAATTTCATCTTCGGTATATGGAATTTTTTCTTGTTCAATCATGACTTATTTGTACTTTTATTTTAATTTTATCTTGACTTAATCTCATCTTGACTGTTTAAATTGACTATTTAAATTGACTATTTACATAATCTTCAATGATGTCAATTAAACATATACCTCCATTATAGAATAAGCAAGTAAATGATACTTCATCATTATTCTCCTTTTGAAATTCTGCAATTAAATCTTCTGGGTCTGATTCAATATGCTCAATGAATTCAATCATTGCATGCTCGTCTGAGTTTTTAATAAGTGTGATAATATAGTCTTCATCATCAATATACCACCCACCATACTTAGAGATTGAAAGCTTGTCAGATAAGTTATTATCTTCTACATACTTCTTGATTTCTGCATTATTCTTTGCAACGATTTTAAATTTACCTGTATGTAATTCTGTGTGACTCATAGATTTATTTATGTATAATTATTTAAAACTTATTTTCAAAACTTATTTTACTTTTACACTTGAAGCAGCTTCACGATTAAGATTGAAAGCATGTTCCATACCTGCCTTAAATATTTCTTCAACAGTATGTGGACACTGACCAGACACTGACCATTATCATCAAGCATTCCCATATCTTCAAGAATATCCTGAACTTGATTATTTCCAAGTGATAATGACAATAAAACATTGTCATCATCAAGTGTATTCGGCTCAATCCTCTTTATTTCTTTTTCCTCATCGTCCCACTCATAACCTTCTTCTTTAATTTTCTGAAATAACAGGTCACGTTGTCCTTCAGCAGCTGGACAAATATCTTTAATGAAATCTTTAGCAAAGATTCTATTTGATGGCTTCAAAATACCATCAAAACACATATCACAATGACTATGTATATAATAATCATCATTGTTCGTTTTTCTATATATAAATGTGATTGGTATATAACGAAAAGGATAATCATCATATCCGAGTTCTCCTCTTTGAACATTGGCTGTTAATACATCACCATCCTTTGCGTCTTCAATGGTCCACAATTTGAAATTATCATACAAATCTTTAACGATTGCAATGTGACATCCATTAAGTAAACATCCTTCTTCTGCACAATAATATGCAGTGCCCTTGTCAAAAGTAACACCTTTGCCAAAGAAGTCTTTAATACATTGATACCAATTTCCAACTTTAAACTTTGACTCAACTTTGTCTTCAGGCGTTTGTTCAATCGCTTTCACCTCTTGCTTTTCAGCATCCCATTTGTAACCCTCTTCTTTCATTTTCTGAAATAACAGATTACGCTGCTCTTGAGTTGCGGGTTGAATATAGCATAATAGATGTTTTTGTAAAGTAAAGAAACTATCAACAGGAGTTAGATGTCCATTGGAATAACAGCAGTGATAATGTATATGACCCTGTTTATAAATAAAAATTTTAAAGTCATTTTTAGTTTCATAACAAAGCACATCGCCGTCTTTTGCATCAGCGATTGTCCAAAGATGATAAATATAATTTACATCTATTATGTGTTTTGTGTACTCAAATCCTTCACACGAACAAAGTTCATAATAATCTCCAAATATAGATTTTACATAACAAGGATTTGCACCTCCATTAGCAATCCAATCACGAACCTTAAACTTTGGTTCAACCTCATCAGTAGACTTTTTCTCACCTTGCTTTTCAAGCCACTGAAGAATGTCTTTTGCAAAAGCATATATATCATAACCTCTACCCCTTGGAAGATTAAAATCATAGGCTTTTGCTCGTTTTTCAATATATTGCATGAATTTATCCACATCTTCATCTCTGGATGATTTCAGAGCATGTTCTTCTTTGTCTTGTTTTTCAAGCCAATTATATGTATTGATGATTGCATTTAATACTATGTCAGATACATCATTACAACCAATATCATAATTCTCAATTTTCTTAAAATTATCCATTAATTTTTCCCAAACATCATGAGAGTATTTATCTGCAAACTCAATAACATCTTTGTTAGATGTATAAGCAGAGTTAGGAAATTTAGAATCCTTTTCAATATAATCCTTTTGCTTTTCAAGCCAAGAAATCATTTCACAAAAAGAATATTTAATATCTAATCTATTAAAGTCTGTATTTGCAAGAACTTTCTTTATACTTTCTTTTATCTTCTCATCTTCTTCACTCCATTCGACAAGATTCTGCTTATCATGCTTTTCAACCCAAGCAAGCATTTCTTCTTTAGAAAAATCACCATCAAAGAATTGTGAAGGTTGAGTATAAATCCAACCACGAATTGCTCTCATAATCTTATCATCCTTCGACTCCTTGAGCTCAGGAAAGAAAGGTTGTAGTCTTTTTTGCAAAGTAGTGGTTCTAATTAAGTCAGCAGTGCCATTCAGTATCTCTTGAATACACTCAACGCCATGTTCATATTTTTCTTTATAATCCATAA
>JAZNOH010000193.1:0-5137 GCA_045580715.1 Clostridia bacterium | reverse complement strand
GTTCAGATTGATGACAAATCATTCACACCTCCTGAAATTTCTGCAATGATTTTATCAAAGCTTAAGCAGGATGCAGAAAGCTATCTTGGAGAAACAGTTTCACAAGCTGTTATCACAGTTCCTGCATATTTCAGTGACTCTCAAAGACAAGCAACAAAGGATGCAGGTAAAATTGCAGGCTTAGAGGTTTTGAGAATTATTAATGAGCCAACAGCTGCAGCTTTAGCATATGGTATGAATGACAATGACCAAAAGGTTATGATTTATGACCTTGGTGGTGGTACATTTGATGTATCTATCCTTGAAATCGGTGACGGTGTATTTGAAGTATTGTCAACAAACGGTGATACACGCCTTGGCGGAGATGACTTTGATGAAAGAATCATTAAATATCTTGTTGATGAATTTAAAAAGGAAACAGGTGTTGATTTAACAAACGACAAAATGGCTATGCAAAGATTAAAGGAAGCTGCAGAAAAGTCAAAGATTGAACTTTCAGGAATGACAACATCAAATATTAATCTTCCATTTATCACTGCTGATGCAACAGGTCCTAAACATCTTGATATAACTCTTACAAAGGCTAAGTTTGATGATTTGACTGCTGACTTAGTTCAAAAGACAATTACATGTATAAGAAATGCTATGAATGACGCAGGTCTTTCAAAGGGCGATGTTGATAAGGTTCTATTAGTTGGTGGTTCTTCAAGAATTCCTGCAGTTCAGGAAGCAGTTAAAAACGAAATGGGACAAGAGCCTCATAAGGGCATCAATCCTGACGAGTGTGTTGCTATCGGTGCAGCTGTTCAGGCAGGTGTATTAGGCGGAGATGTTAAAGATTTATTGCTTTTGGATGTCACACCGCTATCACTTGGTATTGAAACTATGGGTGGAGTGTTCACAAGACTTATTGAAAGAAATACAACAATCCCTACAAAGAAATCACAAATATTCTCAACTGCTGCTGACGGACAGACAAGTGTTGAAGTCCATGTTCTTCAAGGTGAAAGAGATATGGCTCAATACAACAAAACTCTTGGTCGTTTCAGTTTGACAGGTATCGCTCCTGCTCCAAGAGGTGTTCCTCAGATTGAGGTTTCGTTCGATATTGATGCTAATGGTATTGTTAAAGTATCTGCTAAGGATATGGCAACAGGAAATGAACAAAAAATCACAATCACATCTTCTTCAAACCTCAGCGATTAGGATATTGTAAAGGGTGTTAAAGAAGCTGAAAAATATGCAGAAGAAGATAAGAAGAGAAAAGAAGAGGTTGAAACAAGAAACAATGCAGAAAGTGCAGTTTCTCAGGCTGAAAGAACTCTTAATGAATTAGGCGATAAGGTTGACGCTAATGACAAAGCATCTATCCAGACAGAGATTGACAAGGTCAAAGAAGCTTTGAAGGGTACCGATACTGAAGCTATTAAGACTGCAAGCGATAATCTTCAACAAGCATTCTACAAGGTTTCCGAAAAAATGTATCAACAGGCTAACCCACAGGGCGCTCAAGGTGGTCAAGGCTTTAATCCTGAGGACTTTGCTCAAGGAAATCAGGGTGCAGACGGAAATAATGACAATGTTTATGAAGCTGACTACAGAGAAGTTGACAACGATAAATAATCGGCTCAAACTTAATAAGGGCGACATATGTCGCCCTTTTTGACAGTAATTACTTTTATTGGGTAGGTGAGGAAATTGGCAGAAAAAAGAGATTATTATGAGGTCTTGGGAGTCTCAAGAGGAGCTTCTGCAGATGAAATAAAAAAAGCATATAGAAAAGAAGCAAAAAAATATCATCCTGACCTTCATCCTGGAGATAAGGAATCGGAAAAAAAATTCAAAGAAGTAAACGAAGCTTATGAGGTCCTTTCCGACAGCGAAAAAAAATCACGCTATGACCAATTCGGACACGCGGGTGTTGACCCTAACTTTGGTGCAGGTCAAGGCAGTGGATTTGGTGGTTTCGGTGGCTTTGATGATTTTGGAGATATTTTCTCAAACATATTTGGCGGCGGATTTGGTGGCTTTGGTGGCTCATCAAGGAGAAATGGTCCAACAAGAGGTGCAGATATCCGTCAGGTAATTGATATTACATTTGAAGAAGCAGCTTTTGGTTGCAAAAAAAATATATCAATAAATAAGCAGGAAAACTGCTCAACTTGTTCAGGAAGTGGTGCAAAACCTGGCACATCCCCTATCACCTGTAAACGATGCGGTGGTCAAGGTCAGGTTAAAACTCAAACAAGAACACCTTTGGGTTATATGACTAACATAACTGCCTGTCCTGATTGCAGAGGTGAAGGAAAAATCATTATGGAGCCTTGCAAGGATTGTAAAGGTACAGGAAAAGTAAGAAAGCAAAAGACGATAGAAATAAATATCCCTCAGGGAATTAATCACGGTCAGACTATCCAGATAAGTGGTCAGGGTGAACCTGGTACAAAGGGTGGTCCATCAGGAGATTTGCTTGTAACAATAAGATTAAAACCACACTCAATTTTCAGACGAGAAGATTTTGATGTATTTATTGATATTCCTATAACATTCGTACAGGCTGCTTTAGGTTCAACTATAAGAGTTCCTACTCTTGATGGAATTGTCGAATATGACATACCTGAGGGAACTCAGACAGGAACAGTATTTAAGTTAAGAAACAAGGGTGTTCCGTACATCAAAGGCAAAAATCGTGGTGACCAATATGTCACAGTTGAGGTTGAAGTTCCAAAAAATATTAACAGCAAGCAAAAGTCTATTTTAAAGGAATTTGAACAAGCTTCTTCCGAGAAAGATTATAAAAAACAACGCTCGTGGTTTGACAAAATGAAGGATTTTATTAAATAGCAAAAAGGTAGTGCGACATTATTGTCACACTACCTTTTATCTTATAATAATATATTATTAGAATTTAAAATGAGGAATGGTATGATGAATGAATATATAACATTAAATGATATTCTACCAGGAGAAAAAGCCAAAATTAAGGCAATAAACATTGAAGGACCAATGCACAGGCGACTTTTGGATATAGGCTTAATTAATAACACTATAACAGAATGTATTGGTAAAAGTCCGATGGGCGACCCAAAAGCCTATCTCATAAGGGGAGCAGTTATTGCAATTCGTTCCGACGACAGTAAAATGATAATGGTTGATAAAATCAGTTAAATATTCTCTTTATAAACACATCCTCCAATTTTTTTAAGCTTACCTAAAAAGTCCTCATATCCTCTTTCAATATGATCTATTCCGCTTACCTCCGTATCGCCCTTAGCAATCATTCCTGCTAACACAAGTGCCGCCCCTCCTCGCAAGTCAAATGCATTGACCTTTGTCCCTGTCAGGCAGTGTCCACCCTCAATAACTGATGTTCTTCCATCAATTTTTATATTCGCCCCCATACGATTTAATTCCCCAATATGCAAAAATCTGTTTTCAAATACTGTTTCAACAATTATCCCAGTACCACAAATACTGCTTAATAAAACTGTAAAAGGAGCCTGCATATCAGTTGGAAATCCAGGAAAAGGTAATGTTTTTACATCAGACATTTTTAATTCTTTCCTTGCATCTATTTCAAGAGCATTTCCCCCTATTTCCAAGAACTCCACACCCATTTCAGAAAGCTTTGCAGTAACAGGCTTTATATGATTCAGATTTACATTTTCAATCCGTCCCTTTCCCCTTGACATTGCAAAAGCACTCATAAAGGTTCCTGCCTCAATTCTATCAGGTATAACAGTGTGTTCGCATCCCTTTAACTCTTTTACACCTGTTATTTTTATTGTATCGCTTCCTGAACCCTCTATAATGGCACCTTGTTTATTCAAAAAATCAATCAAATCTACAATCTCAGGCTCTGCAGCAGCATTTTCAATTACAGTTTCTCCATCAGCCAGAACACCTGCAATAATCAGGTTTTCTGTTGCACCAACGCTTGGAAAATCCAAATAAATTTTTGCACCCTTTAGTTTATTTGCCTTTAGTTCCACATATCCGTGTCCCTGCGAGATTTCCACTCCCATTGCACCAAATCCCTTTAAGTGTAAATCAACAGGTCTTGTCCCAATTGGACAACCTCCCGGCAGTGCAATTATTGCATGGCCAACTCTTGCTAACAATGCACCTGACAATAAAAATGAGCCACGCATCTTCCCTACAAGCTCATACGGTGTTTTATAATTTAAAATACTTTCACAATTAACAGATGTTTTTCTATCATTTATATCTATTTTAGCACCAAGACTTTCAAGAAGGCTATACATAACATCTATATCACTCAAATTAGGTATATTATTAATAATATTAGTTCCTTTGGTAAGTATGCAAGATGCAAGGATTGGTAATGAGCTGTTTTTTGAGCCACTGATTTTAACACTTCCTGAAAGTGGCCCACTATTTTTTACAATTATGTTCGACATTATTAAAAATTCTCCATTCATAAATCTTTATTTATTTAATATTATAACCACTTATAAATTTTTAATAACCCAAAACATATAAAAAGCACTGCCAACAAAGGCAGTACTTAAAATCAACCATTTTTTAATTCATGAACATCCATCTTTATTCTCTTGTCGTTTTCAATGTAATCTAAAATTGCTTTTGCATCATCAGAAACAAAATATAACAAGCTGCATTCTTCTCTGATAAACTTTTGTGCCTGAGAATGTGCCAAAAAGTCCTCAAGTTTATCATAATAGCCATTAATATCATATAGTGCAATTGGCTTTGTATGTCTTCCGAGCTGCTTCAATGTTATAATCTCAAACATTTCTTCAAAAGTTCCAACTCCACCAGGAACAACTATAAATGCATCTGCTAAATCTTCCATCTTGCTCTTTCTCTGGGCCATTGTCTCGGTATAAATAAGTTCATCACACTGTTTATATATATGCTCAATTTTTTCTTCTTTAAAAAATTCAGGAATTACACCTGTGATATGTCTGCTTTCCTTTTTAACACCTCTTGCAACTGCACCCATCATTCCATTATTGCCTGCACCGAAAACAAGATTATGTCCTCTTTTTCCCATCATTTCTCCAAGCTTTTCTGCAGTATCAGTATAATATTTATCTATCAAATCACTTGCTGCGCCGAATACACATATATTCATATTAATCCTCCTAATTCTAAG
>JAZNOH010000192.1:0-8512 GCA_045580715.1 Clostridia bacterium | reverse complement strand
GATAGTATTATGTCAGTTTTAGGAATATGCCAGACTGACCTCTTATTTAATATTGCAAATGCAATTATATCCTCTGACACAGAAGCTGCTCTTTTATTGATTGATTCAGCAGTTAAAGAAGGTAAGGACTTAAATGTGACCTTTGACTCACTGATAAAACATATAAGAGATTTGTTAATCTGCAAGATTATTAATAATCCCTCAACTGCAGTTGATTATTCACAGGATTTATTGGTAAAGCTTAAATCTCAATCAGAAAAAACATCATACGAAAAGCTTAGCCATGCTTCTACTGTATTAACAAAAGCCAAGGCTGATGCAAAATGGGTTAAAAACCCACGCACAATATATGAGCTTGCTTTGATTAAAATAACAAGACCTGAGCTTGATTCCTCTGAAGAAGCTTTAATGAGCCGATTAAAAGAGGTTGAGGAAAAAACAAATAATCCAATTATTGTTACAAAAGTTGAAGAAAAAAAAGAGGTTAAAGAAGAGCCTGTCAAAAAAAAAATTGACATATCAACCAGACTCTTCGCACCGATAGATACCAACACTCTTACTGACACCTCCCCTATTGTTGTTGCAGCAAGAAACTGGAGCAGAATTGCGGCGATGATTAGCCAGCATCATCCTTATTTATCCGGTGTTGTTTCTAACAGAAAGGTGACGATAGATGCAGAGGGATTAATTCTTCTGTTCAAGCGTAATGAAGCAGGAACAAAGAAAATTGCATCAAGCTATATAAAAGAGTTACAAGATGCATTTACAAAATACTCTAAAACAGATTTTGTAATTAAGGCTGTGTTCGAAGAAGATATCGAAGATTTGATAATTGATATATGGAACATCAAATCGGATAGTTCAACAAACGAAATTTCAGAATCTGATGACCCATTAGATAAAATAGGTGCAAAATTTTCAGGAATTGTTGAATATAAGGATGATGATAAGGGCGACATAGACCCTGAACCAGACCTTGCCGAACAACAGGAAATTGATGAGTCGGAAGAGTTTTTGACCGACGAAGAACAAAATATTTATGAAGAAGATTAAAAATAAAATAACAGCCACTATAACTTGTGGCAGATTGGAGAATGAATTATGGGCAAATACAAAGGATTTCGCGGTGGCGCAGGTATGAATACTAACACAAAAATGAACAGCGTCATCTCTCAGGCAAAAAAAATGCAGGAACAAATGGAACAGGTTCAGGCTGAAATGGAAGAAAAAATCATCAAAACATCTGCCGGCGGCGGTGTTATTGAAGTTGAAATAAATGGTAAAAAGGAATTGCTTTCAGTTAAAATTAAGCCTGAGGCAGTTGACCCTGATGATGTTGAAACTCTTGAGGACTTAATTATGGTTGCAGTAAATGATGCTATTAAAAAGGCTGACGATATGATGTCTGAGGGTATGAATGCAATAACAGGTGGACTTAATATCCCTGGCTTATTCTGATAAAAGAGGTATTTTTAGATGTTTCCTCCGTTAATCGAAGATTTAATTGAAAGCTATGCACAATTGCCGGGTATTGGCAGAAAAAGCGCAGAAAGAATTGCCTTTCATATTCTTGATAATATGCCAAAGGACAGTGTTATAGAGATGACAAAAAAAATATTGGCTGCAAAGGATAACATATGTTTTTGTCCTGTATGCCAAAATTTGACAGATGTCACCCCATGTAGAATTTGTTCATCTTCAAAGAGAGATAATTCAATTATTTGCGTTGTTGAAAATCCAAAGGATGTTATTGCAATTGAAAAGACAAAAGAATACAATGGACTCTATCATGTTTTACATGGTGCATTATCTCCTATGGACGGTATATCTCCTGATGACTTGAAAATTAATGAGCTTTTACTAAGGCTTGATTCCAATGTGAAAGAGATTATAATGGCAACAAACCCAACTGTCAGCGGAACTGCTACTGCAGTTTATCTTTCAAAACTCATATCTCCTATGGGTGTTAAGGTTACAAGGATTGCTCACGGAATTCCTGTTGGTGGAGATTTAGAATATGCAGACGAAATAACATTAATAAAAGCCCTTGAAGGCAGACAAAATATGTAAATAAAAGCAGGGAATTTCTTCCCTGCCTTTTTATTAATTAAATTCAATTACCTTATGTACCATTAACTCTCCATCAATATATACCTCAACCTCTGCATCTTTTTGAGATTGAACTAATATATCAACCTTACCCTCTGATTTTGCATGAGATTGATTATGAATTTCCTTACCATTAGCAAGAACTCTGATTTGGGCAGGGTCTTTTGCTGACTCAGGAATACTGATTGTCAATGTCTTTCTCTTCATTTCGCCCTGTTGTGTACTGGTTGATGGAGGATTATTCTCTGGAGTTTGCTCTATCTGAGTTTCTTTTCCATCAGAAATTACAATATCAACACTTGTTCCTCTTGTCACAGTGTCTCCTGATTTCGGAGATTGTGAAATAACTGTTCCTTTTTCTTTATCTGAAAATTCTTTCTTTGTGTTTCCAAGTGCAAGACCGAATTCCTTTAATTCTTTCTCCGCTTGTGAGCGAGTCAATCCATTTAATGACGGAACCTCAACCTCACTATTTTCAAATACCTTTGTGCAAACATGAAGAATAACTGTATACCCTTCCGAAACCTTTGTTCCATCCTGTGGAGTTTGCTTAATAACCTTATTAAGCTGCTCTTCTTCTCCTTCAGCCTCAATTATCTGATAGCTTAGCTTCTTTGCATCAAGCAATTCCTTTGCAAGATTTACATCAGCATCAAGAACCTTTGGAACAATAATATTACCTTCAGTTGCTCCTGAGCTTATTTTTAGTTTAATCTTTTTATTTTTCTTAACACTTTGATTTGCACCAGGATCCTGATTGAAAATCTTTCCTTCCTCATGCTCCTCTGAAACTTCATAAAGTATAGCTTCTTCATCAATAGTGAATTCAGTGCCTTCTACCTTTTCTACAGCTTCTTCAAGTGTTAATCCCATCAAATCAGGAACTATGTATTCCTTTCCACCACTATTTACTAATAAAAATGTACCAATTGCCAAAACAACTATTAATACGAAAGATGCAATAATAGGATTGAATGAATTTGATGATTTCTTTCTGTTCTTACTCTTTTCCGGCTGGTTTGCAATTTTTGAAGGGATAATATGCATACTGTCTCCATCCAAAAGCTCCTTCAAGTCGGCCATAAATTCATTAACTGTCTTATATCGCAAGTGTTGCTCTCTTGCAATAGCCCTCATAACAATTGCATCAAGCTCCTGAGGAATGTCAAGATTAATTACTTTAGGATTGACAGGCTCTTCTTCAAGCTTCTTTAAAGCTATTGATACTGCATTATCCCCATCAATAGGCAATGCACCTGTCAACATTTCATATAATACAACACCAAGTGCATATATATCAGATGTGGCATCAACATATCCACCTCTTGCCTGTTCAGGTGATATATAATAAACTGAACCAAGTGCAGAACCACCTGCAACAACTGTTTCTGAGCTTACTGCCCTTGCAATTCCAAAATCTGCAACTTTTGCAACATTTTCCTTATTAATTAAGATATTGTGAGGCTTTATGTCACGATGTATTATCCCATGCTCGTGTGCAACAGAAAGAGCGTCTGCAATTTGTATTGCAATCTCACAAGCAGTCTGCCATTTAACAGGCTTGTTTTCATTTATGTATTCTTTCAAGGTCTTGCCGTCAATGTATTCCATAACTATAAAACCAAGTCCCTCATACTGACCGACATCATAAATAGTTATAATATTCTGATGAGAAAGACCAGCAGATGCTTTAGCTTCTGCACTGAATTTTTCAACAATTTCATCATCATACTTTAAAGACTCCTTAAGGAGCTTAAAGGCAACAAATCTGTTCATCAATCTGTCAAAGCCCTTATAGACAACAGCCATTCCACCACAGCCTATAATCTCCTGTAATTCATATCTTTCATTGATTACCTTCCCAACTAAATTCAAACCGTCCATTTCGGCTACTCCTTTCAGTTATTAAAAGCCACAACGGTGATATTATCACTACCACCCTTTTTGTTAGCTAATTCAATCATCTTTTCAACTGCATCTTCAAGTTCTTCACAAGCATTTATGGTTTCAAATATTTGTTCATCCGAAATCATATTTGAAAGTCCATCACTGCAAATAAGTATTGTCTCTCCCATATATGTCTGTATATCCATATCAACCTTGATTGATATATCCATCCCTACTGCCCTTGTTATAAGATTTCTCTTAGGATGCTCATGTGCATCGGATTCTGATATCTGTCCACTCATAACAAGCTCATTTACATATGAATGGTCAGTTGTGAGTTGTTTTATACTATCCTTTGTGATTTTATAGCATCTGCTATCTCCAACATGAGCAGTTATGAGTTTTCCATCATATATAAATGCCAATGTTGCAGTTGTCCCCATTCCCTCATTTTCTTTAATCGACGAGGCACGGTATATTTCGAGATTTGCTTCTGCAAACGCAGCTCTTATGAGTTCTGCCATTTCCATATAATCCATACTTGGATCATATTCCGATATGATATATTGCTTGACTATTGTGCACATCATTTTGCTTGCAATTTCTCCGGAATTGTGGCCGCCCATTCCATCGGCAACCATTCCTCCTGTAACCTTTTCATTCAGGTACTTAAAGAAACTGTCTTCATTTTTCTTTCTGTGCTTTCCAATGTCGCTTTTGGCAGCAAGCCCCATTTCCCTCACCTTCTTTTTTTACAATTTATAATAATTCCTATAGAACCTTTTTCCTGAGTTGTCCACAGGAAGCACTAATGTCACTACCCAACTCACGACGCACCGTTGCATTCATTCCAAGACTTATAAGCTTTTCCTGAAAATTTCTTATGCTCAACGCATCGCCTTTGTAATATTTTCTTTCTTCAACATGATTAACGGGAATTAAATTAATATGACATAACATTCCCTTTAATAAATTTGCAAGCTCGTATGCATTTTCCTCACTGTCATTTACTCCCGCAATCAAGGAATATTCAAAACTAATTCTCCTGTTTGTTATTTTTATATATTCCCTGCACGCCTCTATCAATTCTTCAACCCTGTATTTCTTATTAACAGGCATAATTTTATCTCTTATTTCATTGTTTGGTGCATGAAGTGAGACAGATAATGTAATCGGCAAATTTTCATTAGCTAATTTTCTTATTTTATCAACCAATCCACAGGTTGACAAGGATATGTGTCTATAACCAATATTAAGTCCATCAGGATGGTTTACATTATGCAAAAATTTAATTACATTATCATAATTATCCAACGGTTCTCCAATACCCATCATAACAATATTGCTTATTCTCTTTCCAATATCTTTTTGAGCATAGATAACCTGGTTTAAAATTTCGCCCGCAGAAAGACTTCTGTATAACCCACCGATAGTTGATGCACAAAATCCACATCCCATCCTGCATCCTACCTGTGATGAAATGCAAACACTCAAACCATGCTTATATTCCATAACAACAGTTTCAATACAGTTTCCATCATCAAGCTCAAACAAGTATTTAACTGTTCCATCAAGCTTTGAAATATATTTTTCTCTTATCTTAAGTCTTGAAATATAGGCTTTTTCTAAAATAAGTTCTTTTGTCTTTTTCGAAATATTTGTCATTTCAGAGATATCGTCAACTCCCTGCATCAGCCAGGAAAAAACTTGTTTTGCTCTGAATTTTGGTTCACCAAGCTCTGTTAAAAAAGCTTCAAGTTCACCATATTCCATACTCCTTAAATCTAACATCAGCTACACCTTTTCATTTTTGCTATAAAAAATCCATCAATTCCATCAACATTCGGATAAAAGGTGACATAACCATCTTTTGTTGTCGAATGTCTTAGTTTTTCAGGAAGCATATCGCCTATATCTACAATTTCGAAGTTTTTATTCTCTTTCAAAAACTCTTTTAATCTAATTTCATTTTCTTCTTTATTAATTGTGCAAGTAGAAAAAACTATCTCTCCACCAATTTTAACATATTTAGATGCATTTGTCAAAATTTCTTTTGAAATATCACAAATTTCATCAATATTTTCATCTTTCCACTTTATATCTGGCTTTCTTTTTATAATTCCATACCCTGAACATGGAACATCTGCTAACACCTTATCAAACATATCAACAAAATCTTCGTTAAACTTTGTTGCATCCATCAATTTAGGCTTTATTATATCAAGTCCCATTCTGGTTGCATTTTGTTTAATTAAGTCTATTTTATGCTCATGTATATCACAGGCAACAACCTCTCCACAGTTTTGCATTAGCTCTGCAAGATGTGTTGTTTTTCCCCCGGGGGCAGCACAAATATCCAGCACCTTCTCATTTTCTTGAGGTGCCAAAACTAAAGAAGCCATCATTGCAGAAATATCTTGTGCAATAACCTTACCGCTTTTATATATCTCACTATTCCCCACATCAAAGCCATCGCAAATCACGGCCTTATCATATAATGGTGAAATTTCAAAATTCTCATTATCTTTTAATAGTTCGTCACAGGTTGTCTTAGTCTGATTAACCCTTAATGTTATTTTTGACTCCTTATTCATTTCATCAAGCAGGTCTTTGGTAAACTCAATACCGAAATCATCACACCATTTCCTGCATAGTTCTTGAGGATATGAATATTTAACAGATAAATTAAGAATTTCATCATCAGGATATTTGATTTCATTCTTTATACAAGAGCGCAAAAGTCCATTAACAAATCCTGCACTCGCACCATGACCATATCTTTTTGCAAGCTTAACGCTCTCATTTACTGCTGCTGATTCAGGAACTTTATCCATATATTTTAATTGATAAATCCCCATTTTTAAAATTATCAGAATATATTTTGAGATTTTTTTAAGCTTTATTTTTGAGAAACTTGATATTATATATTCCAGTGTCAATTTTCTCGACACAACTCCATATACAATACGGGTTATAAACCCCTTATCAACAGATGAAAGGTCCTGATTTTTTAAAAATGCATTTTTTAGTGCCATATTGGAATAAGCACCATTATATTCTATATCATATAATATGTGCATAGCCAAATCTCTTGCATTTTTCAACCAAAACCCCTCCTCCGAAATCAGTCATCTCTTCTGCTGTTTAATATCAATAAAAATCTTAAAAGCTGCAATGCAGTCGCTGCAACCGCTGCGACATAAGTCATAGCAGCAGATCTTAATACCTTTTTTGCAGGTCCAATTTCATCATCATAAAGCATCATTGATTCATCTAAAATTAAAATTGCTCTTCTGCTTGCATTAAATTCAACAGGTAGAGTCACGAGCTGAAATACCAATGTTAATGAGAATAATATAACTCCCAGATATGCCAATCCTGTCATACCTAAAATCAATCCAATAACAAAGAGTGGCATTGACAGAGCATTTCCTATATTAACAATCGGCACAATCGAGTTTCTGACCTTGATTGGCGTATAACCCACCGCGTGCTGTACTGCATGACCTGCTTCATGTGCTGCAACTCCGACTGCTGCAACAGATGTATCATCATATGTCGCATCTGAAAGTCTTATAACACCTGCTCTTGGGTCAAAATGGTCAGTCAAATTTCCTGATACTCTTTCAATTCTTATATTCTGCAAACCATTCATATCAAGAACACGCCTTGCTGCATCTCTGCCCGTTATTCCCCTTTGGGTTTTTACTTTTTTATATTTGTTAAATGTCGCATTAACACCAAATGATGCAAACATTGATAATAACAATGCGAATATAACCAAGATATATGTCGGATCCCAATAATAAAACATTTTACCTTCTCCTTATTTTAAAATTACTCCATTTTCAATAGTATGCCCAAGCATATAGTCATCAATGCTCATTCTTTTTCCGCCTGCAAACTGGATAACTTTAAGCCAAATTCCACCATCAGCACATTTGACCAGTAATCCCTTACCCTTTTCGTATCGGATTATCTGTCCGTTTTCCCCATTTAACTCATCATCATACTTTCTTGCTTCAATGATTTTAACAATATCATCCTTATAGCTTGTATATGCCATTGGCCATGAGTTCATTCCACATATAAATTTTGAAATTACATTTTTGGACTTATTCCAGTCTATCCTTGCCATTTCCTTTGACAGCATCGGTGCATAAGTGTGTTCATCATGATTTTGTTTTATTGGTGTGATGTCATCAATTTTTTCTATAGTTTCACAAAGCACCTTTGCACCAAGGGTTGATATTCTTTCAAATAACTCTTCAGATGTTTCATATTCACCTATTTTTATTTTTTCAGATATTAACATATCACCTGTGTCAAGTCCAACATCCATTTTCATTGTTGTAACACCTGAATATTCTTCTCCGTTTAAAACAGACCACTGAACAGGTGCTGCACCTCTGTATTTAGGAAGAAGAGATGCATGCATATTAATACATCCGAATTTTGGATAATCAAGAACATATGGTGGTAATATTTTACCATATGCAACAACTGCAATTAAATC
>JAZNOH010000191.1:0-7283 GCA_045580715.1 Clostridia bacterium | reverse complement strand
CACTTGTTTGCATATATCTGTCGGTTATGATAAACCCTTCCTTATCAAGTCTTAAATATTTTCCTGCCAAAGTAGAGTTTGCATCTCTTCCGACAGCAACAAAAAGACCACTGACTGATAATTCGCTTGTTGCACCTGTGATTGTGTTTTTGATTTCGATACTGCTTACTGTTGTGTCACCTTTAATTTTTTCTACAGTTGAATTTAGTACAAATTCTATCTTATCATTGTTTTTTACAGCATTAACCATTGTTGCCTCTGCCCTGAAACCCTCTCTCCTGTGGATAAGATAGACTTTTTTGCAAAATCTTGAAAGATACAAAGCATCCTCAAATGCTGTATTTCCGCCACCCACAACTGCAGTTTCCTGACCTTTAAAGAATGCTCCGTCACAGGTTGCACAATATGAAACACCCATTCCGTGGAACTTTTCTTCTCCGTCTGCACCAAGCTTTCTTGGATTAGCTCCTGTTGCAAAGATTACTGCCTTTGTTTCATACACATTCTTTCGTGTCACAACTTTTTTAATTTTTTCGTGAATATCCTTTATTTCCTTTACAGTTTCAGATGTAAACTCTGCACCATATTCCAAGGCTTGTTCTTTCATTGACATAGCTAAGCTTGTTCCGTCAGGGTTATTTAAAACACCTGGGTAATTTGCAATTTCATATGTCTGATTCATTTGTCCGCCAACAGCCATAGACTCAATTATCAATGTTTTCATCCCACTTCTTCCTGCATATAAAGCAGCTGACATTCCTGCTGCCCCTCCGCCGATTATTACTATATCATACATAATTATTCCTCACTTATATAAAAATCTAAAAACATCCAATATTATTATATTACATATTTGGAAATTATTCAAGTACAAAAATAAAATAAAAAAACCTATTGAAATATATTAGTATTTGGTATATAATTATAGAAGAATAGCTTCGGGGCAGAGTGAAATTCTCTACCGGCAGTCAAAGTCTGCGAGTGCATTATGCATTGATTTGGTGAAATTCCAAAACCGACGGTTAAAGTCCGGATGAAAGAAGGCTTTTTTTGAATATGTCTTTTTATGCTCCGAATTATATTTGGAGTTTTTTATATTTTGGAGGAATTTATTATGAAAAAGACAAGTAACACAAAATTTATTGTAAGCGTTGGGATATTTGCGTCTGTTGCATTTGTTTTGCAAATATTGGGAGGGATGCTTCCTAAGGCTGGAGGTTTTCTGGAAATGGAATTTTCCGATTTACCACCGCTAATTCTTTCCTTTTATTATGGACCTCTTGCAGGTGTTCTGACTGAACTCATAAAGAATATGTTGCACTTGTTTATAACCACAACAGGAGGAGTTGGAGAAATTGCAAATTTTGTTATGAACGGAACAATGTGTCTTGTTGCAGGGTTAATATATAAAAGGATAAGAACATTTAAGGGAGCTATTATTTCACTTGGTGTCGGAACATTGGGTATGGTTATTGCAGGAATTTTAGCAAATCTATTCATTATGCTTCCACTCTATATGCCAACCGCACTGTTTATCCAGAAATATCAGCTGGTGATGTATACTATTCTGCCTTTTAATATTGCAAAAGGTATTGTTACATCGTTGTTGACACTATTGCTTTACAAAAAAATTTCAAAACTTATTAAATGATTGATTTTTTCATATAAATGGTATATAATTTAAGTATAAATTTTACAGGTGATTTAAAATGATTTATAAATTATTTGATTTATACTATTCAATTGATTTTAATTATCAGTTTTCTAAAAAGTTATTAGAGCCATACAGAGTCTGTGATGATGTGCCTGTTTGCGAGGAAATAAAAATCACAAAAGAAGAAATAGACCACGAAATAGTACATGATACGGCTCATGATGAAGCATATCACGAATTTATATGCATATTCAGGCATATTTCTTCATCGATTATAAAATATGACGGTTTGTTTGTTCATTCAGCAGTTATTAAACTGGATAATGATGGATATATGTTTTCAGGCAGAAGCGGTGCAGGAAAGTCAACACATATAAATGAATGGGTTAAATTATTCGGGAAAGACAGGGCCGAAATAATTAACGGAGATAAGCCGATTATAAGATTTTTTGAGGACGGAATTTATGCTTATGGAAATCCATGGTGCGGAGTTGAGGGTTGGAGTGAGAACTCTAAGGTTAAGCTAAAATCAGTATGTTTTATAAAACAATCAAAAGAAAACAGAATAAGACCGCTAAAGTCACCTGAAATTTTAAATAAATTAATTAATCAGACTGTAATTCCTGAAAATATAGAGGACAAGCTAAAATATTTTGAACTTTTGGATAAATTTATAAAAGAACTTGATTTTTATGAGCTTGAATGTGATATATCGGAAAATGCAGTTTTGACTGCCTATAATGTGATGAGGGGAGAATGACGGTGAGTAAACAATATACTTATTCGGAGCTGGAGAGCATAATAACAGAAAAGCTTTCTTCGGGTGCTCATGTAACAATTCAACCCAAAGGAACAAGTATGCTTCCTCTTATCCATCAGGGAAGAGATGAGGTTGTATTAAAAAAGCCTGACAGCAAATTAAAAAAATTTGATATAGTATTTTATAAAAGAGCATCAGGTCAATTTGTTCTCCATAGAATTGTAAAGGTCAGAAAAAATGATTATATACTATGCGGAGATAATCAGACAGAGTATGAATATAACATAACAGATGATATGATTTTGGCAGTAGTTGACGAGCTTATTATAGACGGCAAGACGGTATCTGTAACAGATTGCGAATATATAAAATATGTAAAGAATAATTTTTTTAAAATAAAAAAGAGACGATTGATAGGAAAAATAAAAGGGTTTATAAAGTTTATCCTGCGTTGGGAACAAAGGGAAAAATGACAATAAAAATGAACAAGGCGCAGATAACGATTAAAAATCGAAAATCTACGCCTCATTCATGTGTGAATGTAAGTATGTCTATATAATACCACGAGAATATGTGTTTGTCAACACTTTTTTTTCGATTTTACAATTTTACCAAAATTCAGGAGAAAAAATATTCAAAAAAAATAAAATTTGTTAGGAGAATGATATATGAAAATTTTAGTCGTAGATGACGAAAAATTACTTGTTAAAGGGTTAAAATATAACCTTGAACAAGAGGGATATCAGGTTGAAACTGCATTTGATGGTGAGGAAGCGGTAAGATTGGCTCATGATGAAAGCATCAATTTGATACTCCTTGATATTATGCTTCCAAAGATGGACGGATTATCAGTTTGCAGAGCAATTCGTGGATTTTCAAATGTACCTATTATAATGCTATCGGCAAAGAGTGAAGACATTGATAAAATATTAGGTCTTGAATACGGAGCTGACGACTATATAACAAAGCCGTTTAATGTCAGAGAGGTGACATCAAGAATTAAGGCGATTTTAAGAAGAGTTTCAACTCCTGTTGCAGGAAAAACAACAAGTGATATATTAGTATCAGGGGATATAACTCTTGATTATAATTTCCGTCACATAATAATTAATTCAAAAACAATTGATTTAACCAGCAAAGAATTTGACCTTATGGAGCTTTTTATAAAAAATCCGGGAAAGGTTTACACAAGAGAAAATCTTTTGGATATTGCATGGGGGTTTGATTATCCCGGAGATGTCAGAACAGTTGATGTTCATGTCAGACGGTTAAGGGAGAAAATTGAAGAAAATCCTGCAGAGCCAAACTATATAAAGACAAAATGGGGTGTTGGTTATTATTACAAAAAAGATTAATAATATTTTTTCATCAATGCGATGGACGATGATGACTACATATATGGTGGTCATTATGACAACCCTGGTGTTAATGAGTATATATATAATAAGTGTGCTTGGAGAAAATCTATATGAAAATGAGCAGATAAAGCTTTATGAAAAAGCAAACATAATATCCGACTCAATCGCTCCACATCTTTTAGAAGAAAATATGAGCACAGTTGATAATTATATGTTGCAACAGTTAACAGGAACAGGAATAAGAGGAATTGTTGTTAACCCTTCGTTTAATGTGTTGGTTGATTCTAACAGGGAATTAAACGGAACTGTTTTGATGAGAGATGTCATAAAAACTGCTTCGGAAGGAACTCAGGCACATACTCTCTTAAAGGACAATTCCAATATGAATATGATGACCATAGCAGTTCCTGTTATAAAAAAAGACACAGAGGCAATAATCGGAGTTGTGTATCTTGTTGAGTCAGTTGCCCAGATTGATAAGACAATAGGGTTTGTAAGATTTAACCTCTTCTTGTTTTCTGCATTAATATGTCTTCTTGTTGGGCTTTTAAGCTTTGGTATGTCTTATATTGTCACATCTCCTGTTGATGATTTCACAAAAATTGCAAATGAAATTTCAAAAGGAAATTTTGAAAAAAGAGTTGCAGTTAAAGGGAAAAATGAGTTTTCTAAGCTGGCAATGGCAATAAACTTTATGTGTTCGGAGCTTTCAAATCTTGAGGATAACAGAAAGAAATTTATTTCCGATGCGTCGCATGAGTTAAAAACTCCTCTTGCAACAATTAAGCTTATATGTGATTCAATAGTTTCCACACCTGAGCCTGACCCTGAAATGATTCAGGAATTTCTTAAGGATTTAAGTGATGAGGTTGACCGACTCACAAGAATAGTTGAAAGACTTTTAAAACTTACTAAGCTTGACTCTGGAAAAAGTGCACCAAATCCTGTTCCGACGGATATAACTGCATTGCTTAATTCAGTATTAAAAAAGCTTACTCCAACTGCAAATGCAAAGGACATTGTTTTATACAGTGATTATAAAATAACTGAATGTGCACCATTGATGCTTGACTTTGACAAGATGTGGGAGGCTGTATATAACATAACCGATAACGCCATAAAGTACACAGATGAGGGTGGATTTGTCAAACTTGGACTTAACAAGGAAGGTAAGGAAATAATAATTCAGATAGAAGATAATGGACCTGGAATTCCGTTTGAAGAGCAGGAACATATATTTGAACGATTTTATCGTCTTGATGATTCAAGAGCGAGAGATACAGGTGGCACAGGCTTGGGACTGGCAATTGCCAAAGAGGCAGTAATCCTGCACGGCGGAAGAATTGAAGTGTCAAGCGAGCAGGGTATGGGAAGCACTTTCTCAATCTACATCCCTGCAACTCTTGAATGTGAAAAGTCGGACAATAATATATGAACAATTTGTTAATATTTTTCTATATTAATAGTTTTGTAATATGTTTTATATATAATAAAATTGTTTATATTTTTATGGAGGTTTCCTGATGAATAGAAAAAAAATACTGTTTGCGTTTGTTTCGGTAATAGTCATTTTAGTTGCAACATTTCTATTTGTTATCGAAGAACAAAATCCTGAAAACAAGGCAATTAACGCTAACTTGTTTTTCTTTAACGGAACAGAAAATACAATTGTTTTGGAAAACAGAGCAATAAATTATGAAAATGAGGACTATTTAATTGACGCGGTTTTGAGTGAATTAAAAAAAGGACCTAAAGATAACAAGAATAAGCCTATATTTAATAATGAAGTAGAAGTTTTGTCGATATTAAAGGATGATATGGATATAACAGTTGATTTGTCACATCAATTTCTTTATGATGGAAATTCAAAAAATCTGTTAACAACCTATGCGATTGTTAAGTCTCTTTGTCAACTATCGGATGTCAAAAGTGTTAAGGTAACCTGCAGGGGCAGTGAGATAACGGCATCAGATGGAACAGCTATTGGATTTCTCTCCGACAAGGATATTGACCTTGTGTCCGATGAAATGACAAAGGACTCAAAAAAAATTCTACTCTACTTTGCTGATAAGAATTTAGATTGTCTTGTTGCAGAGAACAGAACAGTTAAAATCACCGATACAAATCCGATTGAACAATACATAGTGAATGAATTAATTAAGGGAACGACATTAACTGATGCAAAAAGTATAATCTCACACGATACTGAATTAATTTCTGCGCAAACAACGGACAATGTGTGCTTTGTAAACTTTAAATCAGGCTTTGTTGAAAAAAATTCAGGTAATGAAAAGACAGAAAAGCTTATAATATATTCAATAGTGAATTCTTTATGTGAGCTTGATGGTGTTAATTCAGTTCAGTTTTTAATTGACGGTATGAAGATTGAAGCCTTTGGAAAGCTTAATATTTCCAATTCAATCTCTGCTGATAAAAATATTTCTAAATAAAATAGTTGGAATATAATAGAATAGTTATACCTTTACTTGGAGAGAATATTATTAAATTCTTGATAAGTGGAGGTATAATTTTATGTTTAAACACGAAAAAATGTTATTTCATCCTGTGGAAATTGAAAAACCAAATCCTCAATATGCTGCGCTTTTGCAGGAGCAGCTCGGAGGTGGAAATGGAGAATTGAAAGCAGCAATGCAGTATATGTCTCAGAGCTTTAGAATCAAAGACCCTGAAATCAAAGATTTGTTTTTAGATATTGCGGCAGAGGAATTGAGTCATTTGGAGATGATTTCACAAACAATAAATCTCTTGAACGGTCATGATGTTGATGCAACGAAAGTTCCGTCAGGGGAGATACAAACCCATGTATTACTTGGATTAAATCCTGGCCTCATAAACGCATCAGGCTATTCGTGGACAGGCGATTATGTGACAGTAACAGGTGATTTGTGCGCAGACCTTCTTTCCAATATAGCATCCGAACAGAGAGCAAAAGTTGTATATGAATATCTTTACAGACAGATTGACGATAAAAAAGTTAAAGAAACAATTGACTTTTTATTGAACAGAGAAGAAGCGCATAATGCAATGTTTAGAGAGGCATTCAATAGGGTTCAGGACACAGGCTCAAATCGTGATTTTGGAACAACTAAGGCAGCAAAAATGTATTTTAGTATGTCAGAACCCTCTAAAAATTCAGAACTTTCCAATGTTGAAGGAAAAAAACCATCTTTTGAATAAGCAAAAATATCACACTGAAAAAAACAGTGTGATATTTTTTTAAAAAAGGGTTGACAAGACAGGGTAAATCTGTTAAAATGTATTAGGTTGTAAAGGAAAATAACTTTACAAGGGTGGTGATATAATTGAGTAAGGATTTGTCAATCAGTGTTTTAATGGATTTTTATGGTGGTTTACTCACGGATAAGCAGAGAGATTCTTTAGAACTATATTATGAGCAGGATTGTTCCCTTGCAGAAATTGCAGGAGATATGGATATCTCAAGACAGGGCGTTCGTGATTTTATAAAGCGTGGAGAAAAACAGCTTTATGA
>JAZNOH010000190.1:0-1581 GCA_045580715.1 Clostridia bacterium | reverse complement strand
CACCATTTTGTAAGTTCAGCACATTAAGGTTGGCATTAACTTTATCAAGTGTTTTTTGCTCCTTCTGGGCCTGTATAAACCTTGATTTTGAAAATTCTATCATTTCCAAACACTCTTTTTTACCCTTGTTTGTAGACGCATATTCAAAAAGTGCTATTGCCTTTTTTTCAAGTTCAAGTCTGAAATCTACATCTGAGATACTTTGCAAAAACAGATTATAGGCTTCATGTTTCAAATAATGGAAGACTCTTTCTGCGTACACCAACAAATTCTTATCATAACATCTATCCCAACACTTACCATTCCAAGCCAACCACTCATCCCCCTCGGGGAGATATATTAGGTCATTGTGGTTTAGCAGCCAAAATCTATGACCATTACCTGCGCTGTCATAGTCAACATTGGTGGTGTCATGGACAGCCCTTTTTATGGTGCCAAAAAGGCTGATATACTTTGTAAGATGTAAATTCAATTCAAGGTTGTCAGACAGAACCAAAACATTTTCTACTGCAACCAATTCATTTTCTATATAAGTAGCCATGACCTCATCAAAATCTATGGTTTGCTCTGTGTCTGTGTAGTCCTCTTTCTCCCACTCATAAACTCTGTTACACTTGATGCTTGCGTTGGAGATGGTGGTTTCTACATACTCTTTGGATTTCTTCTTTTTGCGCTTTTCGTCCCACATTTTTGATTTTTTGAAAAGCCTTATTGCTTGGTCCACATTATTACCATTCAGATACAGGATAAGGCCAGCGAAAGAAAAGTCGGCTTCTGACTGTGACGGAAAGGCCGAAATATATGTGCCAGATTTATCATCCCACTTCTTAACCTCAGCCCATCTGCCCTCCATAAATAATCTTCCTTTTTTGAAATTATATATCTTATCTATAACTTCATCGTCAGTTTTGGAGTACATATTCTGACCAACTCTGTTTGTAAAGGTCTCTTTTTTAAGTAAATACTTTTCACATACTGTGTTCAATTCATCCTGACAGATTCCTACATAAGTTGTATGACCTTCTAATGCCCACCCAGTAACGACCATAAAGTGGGTATCGTCATAAACCTCAACTACACCATGCTTATCTTTGTTCTTATAACCCTCAGGTTTTTTTCCTTTAACATAGATGTGAACACCTAAGCCACTTGCAGAAGTTTCACAATAAGTACCTGGGAACATAGCCAAAATATCCTGCTTGGCCTGCTCATATAACTCTCTTTTATCTTCACTTTTACAATCAAGGTCTATCGTGGTCAGTTCCTCATTCTCCATACTGACACCAATATGCTCAAACTTACCTTCTCTAACAGCCTGAGCTGCTGTGTCAAAGTCCACTAACCTATGTAACGCATTGGCACCCACAGGGAGCATATCTTTTATAGAGATAGGCTTTTTACCACCACCCTCGATTATAAAACCTGCCCACTTGGGGATTCTTCTTAAAAACAATGGAATTCTATCTAAATCTATCTGCATACTAATAAATCCTTTCATATAAATATTTCTGTGGGGTGATTTACCATCTGGAGCAAATCACCCCAACGATTTGTTACAATTACAACCTAAAGTTCTATTTT
>JAZNOH010000189.1:0-25930 GCA_045580715.1 Clostridia bacterium | reverse complement strand
CATAAATAAGTTATACAATATAAGTTTATTTAGTATGAAAGACATAGTTATAAAGATGATGAAGGATTATATTTGTAACATCACAGGTAATAATCTGTGTGATATAGATATAGAAATAGTTGAAGATACACCGGTTATAGTGAAGGAAGGATATTATCATATATATGTATCACCGAGATTTTTGTTTATAGGTACGTTATGTTTAGATGATATAGATTTTGTAGTTAAGTTGTCTCAGATTGCACCGGAGTTGAGTTATATATACAATAAAGTGAGTAAAGATTGTGAGACCGTTTAGTAACACCAGCGAAGGAAAGGAATTCTTGATGGATTTATTGAGGACTAACGGATTCAATAATGTGGTTGAGACGACGAGGTATGAGCATTGGGATATTGAGGGTGAATATGGTGGAGAGAAGTGGTTTTTCGAGTTGAAGAACAGGGATTTTACGAGTGACAGGTATGGTGATGTGGCTATAAATTATGATAAGTACATAAATTTAAAGAACACAGAAGGAAGGGCGATATTGGTTTATTTTTGGTTGGATTGCTGGATTATGCTGGATATAAAGAGTTTAACACCATCAAGGATTTTTACTAATAAGACCACCAGGACCACCAGGTTTGATGATCGCAGCATAATAGATAAGAAGTGGGTGAGTTGGGATTTAAAAGATATGAAAATAATGAGATATTAGTGGACAAGAACAATATAGTAGAGGACGTAAAGAAGGATTCTTTGGTTGAGAGGGCGGTATATAAATTATTGCCATCATCAAAGAATCCGTTTGATTTTCCTGAGGACCTCATTCAGGATATTTATGTGATATTGCTGGATATGGATGACAGTATGCTGGAAGGATTATACATCAGGAAGGAGTTACCGTTTTATATAATAAGAATAACCAGAAATCAGTTGTTATCAAAGAACAGCAGGTATTATTATAACTATATAAAATTTAGAAAAGACAGTGAAGATATACAGGAATATAAGGACACCATTGCCGAAGATAGAGGAAGAATATACTAAGGATATGATGTGGGATTCAGATGAGATGTATAATCTGAAAGAAATCATAGAGGAGTTACCTGAAATAGACAGGAGTATATTGATATTGTATGTGGATGAAGGAAGTATGGCGAAAGCGGCGAAAAAATTGAATGTGAGCCCCGCCACCATATATAACCAGATAAAAAGAATAAGAGAAGATATATTTAGTAAGCTATGAACGTAATATTTGATATGTTATTGATCCAGGTGGTGGTGTGTTTCATCATCGACCTCAGCGGTTTTATCATCAGT
This sequence comes from Clostridia bacterium, assembly GCA_045580715.1. Taxonomy (GTDB): domain Bacteria; phylum Bacillota; class Clostridia; order UBA1381; family UBA1381; genus RGIG1988. The sequence continues at coordinate 24,627 of JAZNOH010000189.1, read as the reverse complement.
ATGGAGGAAGGATTATCCAAGTGGTTAAGGATAAGAGCACATATACCCCGTCCGTTCAGTTGTAGTCTGTGTATGGGATGGTGGTGTAGTATCATATATTTGATTGTGACAGGAGAATTCAGTTTGGTTTACATCACAGTGGCAGGATTGATAAGTTTTTTCAGTAAGAATATTACAGGACTAATAAGATGGGTTAGCGAATTCATCATCTGGATAGAAGGATTATTGTATAGAATAATCAGATAAAAAAAGATATGCATATAAGATATATTTTAAGATATGTTGAAGAATATTTTTAAGAAAGAAGAAAAAGAGGTTATGAAGAATAAGAACATAAAGTATTTGGAGAAATATGAGGCAGATTTGATAACAGGTTTGTTTTATGATTATACCAGGCAGTTACCACAGAGCACATTGATAGAGTTTCATAGGATATATGAGGAGGAATCAGGTAACACTATGAATATGAATTATGGGTGCAGCACTTGTATATTACAGTTAGTGAGACAGTTAGCAAAATTGTATTTCAAGGATAATATGGATAGATTACCGGAAGACCTCAGGAATAGAGGAAAAATATAAGTATAAAAATAGTATATTATGGGATACGTAGGATCAGAAGGAAAGGAGATGGCTAAGACCAAAGAGAAGAGAAAATATATAATGAAATATTTGAAGAGAGGGAAGACCCCGGCCCAGGTTATAGAGATGGTTATGGAGGAGTTTGGTCTGGAATATAACAGCAGCTATCAATTGGTTTATAGTGTTAATAGGGAAATCAAGGAAAGTCTGAAAGAACTGTATGATGACACAGCACAGTATTTGACCAGGAATTTACAGGGTTTGGCAGAGGAAGCTATCGAAGACAAGGACAGGAAATCAGCGATGAGGGCATATGAGTTATTGGCAAAGATTCATAAGATAGGCAGCGAAGACGGGAAGATGGATATTACATTGAATTTTGGATTCGATTTTACAGATAAGGATGATAGTAAGTGAAATAAAGGGTGCTAAATTGATTAGTTGGCAGAATGATTTAGCGAGAGAGTTTCTTGGTCTGGATAAGGAAGAAAGATTGATAGTGAAGAAGTGTAGGCAGGTGGGATGTAGTTTCACATTTGCCCAGATATTGTTTTATGTTGCTATAAATCGGCCCAGGAGTACATCCATATACATCACCACCACTAACAGCGCAGCAAGGAAGTTTTTTCAGGATATGACTGAATTCTGTAAGGAATCACCGCTTGTGAGTTTGAACAGCAGTTTATTGGAGATGAGTTTCTGGAATGGATCCATCATATATTTCAAGAGTAGTGAATCACAGTTGAGGGGTTTATCTTGCAAGAGGGGTGGAATTATGATTGTCGACGAATGCGCATTTTTGAAGGAAGACATATGGACCAGCATATTACCGTTTGTGACAGTGAGTAAGGCGAATACACTAATAGCCAGCACCCCTTGGACCAAAAGAGGAAGTTATTATAGTTTCTATGAGAGAGCGCTGAACGGAGACAAAGGATATAAGTTGATAGATACAAAGAACTATGATTTGAGTTATTTCATCAGCGCTGAACAGAAGGAAGAGTACAGAAAGATATTGACCCCCCAAGCGTATAGGACAGAGATAGAGGGTGAATTTATGGATAACAGCGCTGGATTGTTTGGGGATTATGAGAGATTGATGACTATACCAGAAGACCAGGAACCGGAAATATGTGGTATTGATTTTTCTGTGAGCGTCGGCGGTGACGATACGGTTTTGACAGGGTTTAACAAGAATAGGGAGCAGTGTTTATTGTATTATGATAACAGTACACCAGATCCGGTTATGAGGGCTGAAAAATTAGCGGATATAATAAATGCACATCCATCCATCAGGAAAGTGGTCTGTGAGACTAATAGTATGGGATCCACATTCATCAGTATATTGAAAAGGAAACTGAAAAGACCAAATATAATCGAGGAGTTTACCACCACTAATTCAAGTAAGAAGGATATTATAGAGAATTTGGTTGCTCTAATCAATAAAGGAGAAATAAGACTGTATGATGACCCCAGGTTGGATTATGAATTTGGAATTTTTCAGTTTGTGGAGTTAAAGAATGGAAACTATACATATGCGGCGAATACAAAGGTTATCAATAGTAGAGATGATATAGTGATGGCCACAGCATTTGCAGCAAAAGATTATAATAAGAGAACAGGATATTTAATAAGAGGAAATTAGTTATGAGAAAGAAGGAGTTTGACCCGTTTAATTGGGATAATATTAGTATAGATAAATATTATCAGATAAAGGATATATTGGACGATCCCAGCGACGACGATATGACGAAAAATGTAAAGTTGGTTTCTGTGATTCTTGATAAGGATGAGCAGGAGGTTTGGGATATGGAACTAATAGAAGTAGGGGGTTATATTTCAAGATTGAAGTTTTTAGGTAAGTTTGAGTTGCCAAGAGCACCACAGATGAAGATACAGTTACCATCATATAAGGTGAACGTTATAAAGGATTTGACTAAAATCAATATGGCACAGTATGTAGATTATCATAGTTTTGCAGTATTGCCATTCAGGGAAGGTATCGATAAATTATTGTCTGTATTCTTGATACCGGAAGGGAAATCATATAATACAGATTATGATATTGTTGATTTACAGAGGGAAATCAGGGAGAATATGAGTTTTAGAGTCGCAGAGGGACTCATAAGTTTTTTTCTGAGGAAGTACAGCGATTTATTGATAAATTCGCTGTGGTATTGCAGGAAAAAAATCAAGAGGATGAAGAGGAAGGAAGAGAGGGAGACGATGATGGAGCAGGAAAAGACGTTGGAGAAGAAGATACAGGATTTAATACATTTAGTTGGTTGATGATGGTGAATAAGGTTTCTAACAGGACGAAGCTGGATTGGAATAAAGTATGGGATATGAACATATATGAGTTTTTTAACATATTGAAGTTCGATATTGAATACAGCAAGTGGGAGACCAAAGAAGCTAATATATGGAAGACACAGAATTAAATATAAGTTTTTATTATGGAGTGGACACATTTAACAGAAGTGATGGAGGAATATAGGGAATTCGTAGAGGAGGCTGTGAAGAGTAATATGCCCAGTTACTATGAGTTGAAGCATAATATAAGTTTTATTTTATCGATTAACAGTGTATTGTTTGAGATAGAATTCAAGGCGGATGAATATTGGAAGTATGCTAACTATGGGCGATCCCCAGGTAAGTTTCCTCCGAGTGATGCCATAGATAGATGGATAACCAGGAGAAAGATTGTACCGTATCCATCATCATCCGGAAAGACACCATCAAGAAGTCAGTTGGTTTATTTGATTAGCAGGAAAATAGCCAGGGAAGGATTCAAGGGTAGTGGTTTTCTCGAAAAAGGATTGAAGGAGCAGGAAGATTATTGGGAAGAAAGAATAGAAGAGGCGGTTACAAACGATATATTTACACAGGTAACAGAGTGGATGACACCGCTATATGGGGAGACCATCATATAAAAATAGCATAAGAAAATATTATATTTTAATACAAAGAAGACAGTAGTTTTTATGAGTGTAACACCAGATAAGAGTAAGATTGTATTAGCACCAAATGGAAAAGATGGAGTATTGTATGTTGATGTGACATATACAGGTGGTATGACATATGAAGACCCGGTTATAACATATACATCAGGTCAGAGCGGATGGTTGGATTGTGTAGAATCAGAGTTAATCAGATCAGATGATGTTGATGTTGTCAGATATAAATTTGAAGGAAATTCGTTTTCTGGAAGTGTAGCAGATAGGAGAGCCGTTATCACATTCGAGGACAGTACAGGTACGGCAGATATAGATGCTGTACAGTTATCATTTTTTTATAGTATTTGGTATGATAACAATAACAGGTATGATACATATAAGGATGGAAATAATAACATAACTATACCAGCAGGTACACCGATAATCATAAAAAGGATTTCAAGTAGTGGAAGTGGAGAGGATTTGATATTTAAGGGTGTAAAGGTTGGTATCATCACCATAAAAGATATTGTTAAGGATTATATAAATATAGATTCATATGAGTATGTTTTATCGAACACATTTCATAAAATTCAAGAACAGTATTTCTTTGAGGTGGATGCAGTTATAGATGGTGTTGAATATGAGGTTGCCATCGTAGGTTTTTTCTGTGATTGGAGTCAGTACAGGTCTGGATATGAGAGTGATATGGTTTTGTCAGATCCGATTAACCATAAGGGTTGCCCAGGGATGTGGACACCATTTAGTTTCTATAATCACAGCGGAAATTATACACAGTGGAAGATAGAGAAGGTTAATACATCTAATCAGGTTACCACATATACTAATAATTTGATGTATAGTTTTGTTGAAGGATCTGCACAGGGTGATGTGGATACAAAGACCATCAGATTCAAGAAAGGAAATGATGTGGTTATGGAGTATGATATGACTCATTGTGGGACAGGAGTATTGTATTATTTGAACAGGTTTGGAGGTTATGATAGTTTCTTGGTCGAGGGTAATATAAGTAAGAGTGAGGAATATGTAAAGAATAAGTATAGATTGAACAAAGGATTTTCTAATACAGCAAATACAGGTGAAGGAATAGTGGGTGTTAATATAAGGACCAGGTATCAGTTTAATACAGGATGGTTGACAGATGATGAGGCTGAAAGATTGGTTTATCATATGTTATCATCACCACAGGTTGGATTTGTACCGTTCGAGACTGTAAATTATGTACATTTTGGTGGGTTTGGAGCAAAAGGAATAAGTGTTAACATAGTCGACAGTACAGCAGAATATAAGAAGTTCAAGAATGGAAGAAGGATGGTACAGTACACCATCACATTGGAAGAATCACAGATAAAATCAAGAGAGAGTTAATATATGGCAAGTTTTAGTGTAGATATAACAAGTGTATTGTTTGCAGGATATTACACAGCATATAAGGACATCACTATCACAGGTATGCCCCAGGCAGGAGTTGTATGTAGTATAACAGGAACTAACAGTGATTATTTCAATTATTATCTGTATTCAGGAAATAATGTATATAGAGTTTATACCACTATGAGGAATAGCGGTACGACATCAGGTACAGATAAGACAGGTGTATTTAGAATAGAGAACGCCGGCGACAGTACAGATTATGTTGAGGTTAGTTTGACAGAGGAATATTGTAACACTAATAATCCGAAAGTGTATGCCCAGAAATCACAGTTTGATAATATTTATAGTGTAGAAGCAGGTAAGGGTATTTCAGCTTGGATAAAGGATGGTGATTTGATTTTCGATTATAAAGATGTTATGGGTGAATGGGTTGAACTGTGGGTTGACGGCCCGGTTGCCGGATCAACAGTTACAGGGAATTGGTTAGGAATAGTTACAGATTACCCATATACAGATACAGGTTTCAAGAGGGTTAGGATAACTTGCATAAATAATTATGAGACATATGCAAGAGTAGGAAACTATAAAATAGGAAATACCACATATGATGTTTATCAAAATGCATATCCATCAGATAGTTCAGGATGTAGTTCGTTTAGTATCACATTTGAACCGGGTGGTGGAAGAATATATGTAAATGTGAAGGGTATGGGTGGATCATCCTCTGCGATGACACCAAATAATTTGACCATAAATGGGTTTACATCACCAAGTATAAGTATTTATTATTTGGAAGATTATAATTATTATATAAAAGTAGGGGCAAATAGTTTGTTGACACCATTACAGGGCGCAGTGAATTTTGTACAGGATGGTGTTTATAAAGGATCTATAATAGTTAATCAAGAAGGTTTGGCATTGGCAGCTAATCCATCATCACTATCATATACAGCAAGTGGTGGAAGTCAGGAATTGACCATCACATATGTGGGTACATTGAATAGTAATGCAGCTAATATGCCATCTTGGTTAAGTCAGAGTTATGTTACGGTTGACCAGAACCACAGGACATATACAGTGACCGCAGATAGTAATAGTTCAGTAGCGAGAAGTTTTGATTGGGTATTTACAGATGATAGCGGAGATGAGATAATTGTAACAATAGAACAGGACAAATATAGCAGTTTGAGTATTACACCATCATCAGATTCTGTGATGAGTAGTAGTGGAACTGTAAGTATAACTGTGAATACCATAGGTGTAAGTTCAGTAAGTTATAATATTTCAGATAATTGGATTAGTTTCGAAAATAAAAGCGGTAATGTTTATACATTCAGTTATACAGAGAATGTATCATCAAGGTCGAGGACAGGTACGATAGTATTTACAGGAGAAGGATTGTCTGAGACATATACATTGACACAGAATGCATATGCTAATTTAACAGTTGAACCTCTATCAGATTCAGCCAGGAGTTCAAGTGGAAGTATTACTATAAGTGTTATTGGTGAAGGAATAGATACAATAACATATAGTATTTCAGATAGTTGGATAACATTTGACCATAAATCTTTGAATTTATATACATTTAACTATGCTGCAAATTCAGGATTATCAAGAAGTGGTACGATAGTTTTTTCAGGAGGTGGATTGTCTGAGACATATACGCTGTATCAGGAGGGAACAGAGGTTGTCAGAACTATGGAGGTTTTACCACCAAAGATGGTGTGGTTTGGCGGTAGATATATGACAGATTATGTGAATCCGAGAATTAAGATTATATATGGTACAGGAAAATCACATAGTGATATAACTATAACCACAGGAGTTTCTTGGTTGACTAATCCTCATTTTGTTTTTGACATATTGGGTGATGGTTATTTTGATTTAGATTTGTATCAAAACAATACAGGAGTTGATAGATATTGTACAATAAGTGTTTCAGATGGTGATACAGTTATAGAAGTACCGTTCAAGCAAAGTTGGAAATTTTCAGATAACCCATATGAGATTTGGCCGGATAATGTGAATTTTAGTGGTGATGGAGGAACTGAAATTGTGGCCACAGAGGGACACCCATCAGATTATTGTGTTTCGCCATCTTGGGTTAGCTGTGAGTGGTTGGGCAGCAACATAAGTGATACAGCGCTGAAATTAACAGCAGAAAGAAATACAGGTACATCTGGAAGGTCAGGTGTGGTTGAAATATATGTAAGCGATGACCCGGATGCGGTTTTATTGGGAACAATAACAGTTACCCAGGGTGAACCATCTTTGTCTGCGGCACCATCATCACTATCATTTGTTTATACAGGTGAGACTAAGACATCGACACTATCATATATACCACAGGCTGGATTGAGCGTAGTTTCAAAACCAGATTGGATGACTGTGAATATTTATGATGACATAGTGAATTTGACCGCAGTAAGAAATACAGCATATTTGGATAGGACAGGTACAGTTGTTATTTGTGAGACAGGAAATCCAAGTAACAGCGTAAGTATTACAGTGAATCAAGATGCTGTACCGGTTGTATTCAGGATAGATCCATCAGAGTTTATAATAGATAAATCAGGTGGTAGTTTATCATTTAGTGTTATAAATATACCGGAGAGTGGAATAGGATATAGTATTTCAAGCGATGGTTTGGGTACAGAGGATTGGTTGACTGTAAGTATAGATGGTGAAGGTGGAAGTATTACGGTTGCGGAAAATACAGGACCAGCGAGAGAAGCGAGGATTGTATTTTATGATTTGGATGATGAGAATAACAGTTATACAGTTATTGTCACCCAGGAAGGTGAAGTAGTACCGGATATTGAGTTGTTGATAGATGGGAAGAAGATTGATTTCGGAGCGGAAGACATCAATATATTGTTTACCAAATTGCGCACAGATTACACTAACCCAACAATAGTCCGTAATAGTTTTACAAAGACCATCAGGATACCAGGTACAAAGGATAATAATAAGTTATTCAATGATATCTGGAAACTGAACAGGTCTCAGTGGCAGGAGGCATATAACCCAAGTAAGAGAGCACCATTTATCCTGAACAGAAGTGGATTTATGATTGAGAAGGGTTATGTGAAGTTGGATAACATCGTATGGGATGGTAATTTTTTCAGTTATGAGATTACACTATATGGTCAGTTGGGTAATATATTGTATGGTTTATCATATAGAAACGGTGACGGTGACGAAACGATACCGATGACATTGGCAGATTTGACATATGATGATTTTGTATATGATAACAGGGTTGATGAGTTTCAGATTAGTAGGGAATTGATTATAAATTGCTGGAATAGATTGTCTGCGGGTACAGGTAGTAGTTTTGGTGATTTAATCAATTTTATGGTCAGTTATGACGGAATACCACAGGCTAATAATTTTGACCCAAAGAAGATATGGACCAGTATAGGACCTCATTCTGTGGATAATTTTTTGGTGACATCTAATGGAAAGAGATTATCAGCTGAATATTGGAATGATGAGTTGAAGATATATATACCAGAATCATCACCAGCAGGTACATTTCCTGGATATTTGAAAATTAGTGATGATGAAATATATAGAGCAGCAAATATAAGGATTTCAAGAGATGACCCGGATGGAGCATATGGTTTGATGGAGTTGAAAAATCCGATAACCACTGTGGAGGCCAGGGATTTCAGGAGTTATTTATTGAGACCGGTTATCAAGGTTTCAAAGATATTTGATGCTATCGGTGATTATATAAGTACCCATTTTGGTTATGAGTTGGATTTGAGTGACCCATTTTTCAGCAGTGATGAGTTTCTTGATAGTTGGATGACATTGAGTATGCTGTATGAAATTGACCCGGATATAGAGAGTTGGAAGACAGTGACAAAGCAGATGCTATTGGGTAATACATCATCACCAGCAAGCTATCTAATCAGTTATTGTAAGGTTTATGGAATTTACTTGGATATTGATATAGTAAATAATAAGTTTACATTAACCAGATTACCAAGATGGTTTGATGCAGATAATAAGAAAAATATTGCTATCGATCATAATAGGGAGATAAAGATTACACCATTGAGTTTCGATAAGTCAGCATATACGTTCGATTATACAGAAGGTGAAGGTGAGTTCAGTAAGAAGTATAAGGAGAATTATGGAATCAATTATGGTAGTAAGAAGGTGAATACAGGATATAGGTTTGATGCGTCAGTATCCCCATATATCAATAATAATATTTATAAATCAGCAGTAGATGCTCTGGAACAGAGTATTTATTACAGATACCCAACATCAGTTAGAACTGTAAATGGGACAAATTATTTATTGACGTATCCGATAGGGTGTATGGATGAAGCTAATCCACCAACATATACATTGTTTAACTATAATACATCATTAGGTGTTATAGGATCAAAGAGTTCAGAGATGAGACCATATTGGTATTTCATATTAGGAGGTGGTATGAACGCATATAATATGAGTACATTAGGTTATCAGTTTCAGAGTTTGGATTGGGTAGGTTTGAAGAAGGATGTTTATCAGGACGCATTTCCAAAAGTACAGTTACACAGTGAAGATAATAAGGGTATAGATGGTAAGAACGTATTGGTGAAGTTCAATGGTTTCAAGAGAGCACAGTATGGATCATCGACAGCAGCTGGATTCAATAGGGAGCAGTTATCATCAGGAGGATATAATTATCACAGTTATACATATGTGAATTATTTGATTTCAGATGATATCGGTATGTTGAAGGAATACACAGGAGGAAAGAATTGTTATTATGATGACCCAGATCCTGCGGAAGGTCAGATTAACTATATGACGATGATAAGTAGTTTACCATCATTTACGAGGTGTAACTATGATTTGGAGCATAACAGTACCATCACCCCAGGTTTATTTATGAGGAATTTTGGTGATATGGTTATAGGGACAAGCAGTAACAGTTATGTTTCAGTAACACCATCAGATTATTATTTTGAGACCGCTGTGGTGAGTTCATCAGAAAGACAGTATCCATATATAAATATTAGTACCAGGAGTAACCACAGTTATTTTATAGCGGCTGCGGTAGAAACGTCAGATGCGACAGATATATTGAATGGAAATAGTTATGCTCATCCGGATATTGTGGGTAGTAGTGAGGTTGTATATAGTAAGGATATAAGAATAACATCATCAAAGCAGATTATAGGCAGTATAGTGAGGATGGGTGATACAGGAACGACACCAAGATGTGTACCATTATCCACATATAATAACAGCAGAACAGTTAGGTGGACGACTCATTATTTGATAGCATATGATTTGACAGAGTTGGGTATGGAGGATAGATTCAGTAGTGTTGATGAGGCCATAAATTATTTTGGTTTATCAGAGAACACAGGAGGATATTGTTTCTATCTGGAAAAGACATTGGATTTCGGTTTAGGAAGGGAAGTGTTTGTACCAGGGTGTATATACAGTACATCACCAGGCATATATGACAGATATTGGAGTAAGTATATAAGTGATGTGTATAGTGTGACCACCAGGGTGTTTGATTGCTATTGTTATTTACCGAATATAGATGATGTTTTCAGATGGTTTTATATATATGATGGTTGTTATTGGATATTATCGAAGGTAGTTGATTGGAGTTCAGCGGATAATATATGCAAGGCGACATTCATTAAGGTAAATGATATAAATAGTTATACATCATAAAATATTTTAATATATAAGTATAAGTTTAGGTTATGGCAGATGAAATCAGAAAGGTTATCACAGTAGATGTATCCGGAGCTGTGGAATCATTGGATGATATGAGGGAAGAGGTTGAGGAGACCGGTTATAGTTTCAGGAGTTTAGGTGATGCCAAGAAGTATATAGATAAGTTGAGAGCAAGTTTGATTGATCTTGACGAGACCAGTGATGAGTATGCAGATAGGGTAGGTGAGATAGATGTATTACAGGATAAGCTGAACAAGGCTATGAAGGTCACCGGAACCACCATCAAGAATGCTGAGGGTAGTTATAATGCTCTCAGTAAGCAGATGAGTGAGTTGAAGAAGGCATTCAAGGCAACTAACGATGAGGTTGAGAGACAGGAGATAGCAAAGAAGATAGTAGGTATCAATGATCAGTTGAAGGAGATGGATGCCAGTATCGGAAATTATCAGAGGAATGTGGGTAACTATGAGGCAGCATTTACCAAAGGATTAGAAGGAATCAGTAAGAGGATTAGTGAGTTAGGAAATCCATTGGCGATTGCGAAAAAGGGTGTGACCGCACTGAGTACAGCATTCAAGACATTGATAGCTAATCCGGTTGGAGCGGTTATTATGGCGATAGTAGCAGCGGTTAAGTTATTGAAGTCTGGATTTGATAAGAGTGAGGTTGCCACTAACAGTTTGAAGAGAGCATTTGCAGCGCTGGAACCAGTGGTGAATGCGATTTCTAATGTGATGACAGGATTTGCCAGGATAGTGGGATCTGTGGCAGAGAAGGCTATACCGGCATTGGTGAACGGTTTACAGAGTGCTGCGGGCTGGATGATGAATTTGTTGAACAAGTTAGGTATTGTATCAGATGAAAAGTTAGATAGTTTCAAAAAGAGCATAGAAGCCCAGAAGGAGATGGTTAAGACCACCCAGGATTTGACTAACAGGGAAATTGATTTAGAGAAGAAGAGAAGGGATTTGACCGTAGAGACAGCAAAGAAGGAGTTGGAGATTAGTGAGTTAAGGGCAAAATCAGCGAATAAGGAGAAATACAGCGCAGCAGAGAGACAGAAGTTTTTGGAGCAGGCGATAGCGACAGAGAGGAGTTTGAATAAATCAAAGTTAACGCTTGCCCAGGAAGAGTATGACATATTGAAGAGGAGGAGTGAGTTGACAGATAACGATGCGGAGACGAATGATAGGTTGGCCCAGGCGGAGGCTAATCTGTATAATACAAAGAAGGAGTATTATGACAAGGAAAGGAAGTTGGTTAGTCAGTTATCAAGCGCTAATTCAGAAGCAGCAAAATCGACAAAGGATGCCACAGATGATGAATTGAAGGAGATTCAGAAAATCAATGAGAGGGTTGAATTAGAGTTGATGGATGGTGAAAAGAGGGAAGAGACCATATTGACCAGGAAGTATGAGGCTGAGAAAGCCCTGTTGGAGGCATATGGGTTTAGTACAGTTAAGTTGACAGAGGAATATAACCGGAATCTTGAAAAGCTGAAAGAGGATGATTTGAAGAAGATAGAGGAGATTGGTTTAAGGATGAAGGAATCCGGAGACAGGGATATTGCCACATTGACTAAGACATATGAGGAGGAAAAGAAATTATTAGAGAAGTATAATAAGGACACCACCCAGTTGACAGAGGAGTATAATGAGAAAGTAGCGAATATTAGGGCAAAGGAAAAGGAGAAGAGTTTAAAGGATATTGATGATGAGTATGAATTGAGGAGATTGATGATTTCAAATGAGGTGGGAGCAGAAGAAAATAAGAATATTAAGTTAGCGGAGTTGAATGTAAGGAGATTGGAGGATGAGAAGAAGTTATATGAGGATCTTGCTGTATTGGATAATCTTAGTATAGAGCAGAAGGAAGAGTATACTAAGAAGGTGGAATTGCTTGAACAGCGAATCAGAGAGGCTATGCAGAAGACAGAGGAAGAGAGGAATAAGCAGCAGAAATCAGAAGAGGAGAAGTTAGAAGAGTTAATCAATAATTATGGTGAGTTAGCAGCAGGCATAGGAGGCATATTGAGTGATATTGGTGATTATTGGATGGATAGTGTGGAGAAGAGGATAGAAGCGGGTGAGATTTCAGAGGAAGAAGGAAAGAAGGAGTTCGAGAACACCAAGAAGGTACAGATAGCAGGAGCTATTATAACAGGATTGGCAGGAGTTGCGACAGCATTGAGTGGAGCATTTACCACCAAGACCGGCCCTTGGGATTTGGTTTTGGCAGGAGTACAGGCAGCGAGTATAGCAGCCAGTACAGCGCTCCAAGTGGCGAAGATAAAGAGTACACAGCTTGGAAGTAGTGGAAGTGGTGGAAGTGTTTCAGTTGCCCAGGCGACACCAACAGCGGAGGCCACAGCATATACACCACAGTACAGTACGAATATTACAGGTCAGAGTGAGACTGTAAATCTTGCGAATGCGGTGACGAGCGGCCAGAAAGACCAGAGGGTTTATGTGGTTGAATCAGATATAAATGAGGTTGGTAAGAAGGTACAGGTGAGGGAATCAGAGAGTACATTCTAAAAAATTTTAATAAATAAATAAAATATTATATTATATAGTAGTATGAGAACATATAACAGTTTACCGATATTTTTAGTGAATGTAGATGATGATGACTGTACCATCACCACCATCAGTTTAGTGGATGAACCAGCGATGCAGTTACCGATGTATTGTTTTGGGAAGGATAAGGAGATGGTGAAGTATATGTTTGAGGATGACAGCAGGCATAACATCATCAGTTGTATTGTAAGGACAGATTACCCCATATTGAGGATGACGGAAGATGGAAATCCATATTATATTGTATTTAATAAGGAGACCAGCGAGAAGTTAGCCCAGAGATTGATGACAGATGGTTATCAGCAGAATATTTCATTGGATCATAACGGGAAGTTAATCAGTGGTATAACATTACAGGAAGTATTTATAAAGGACACTGAGAGAGGAATTGACCCGAAGGGATATGAAGATGCAGCTGAGGGCAGTTTGTTTGGAGTTTATCACATAGATGATGAAAATTTATGGAACGATGTTGTAGAAGGTAGATTCGGTGGAGTAAGTCTGGAATCATATTTGAGTTTGGAGAGTTTCAAAAAGATAGATATAATAAAAAATAATCATAAAAATCATATGAGTAGAATTAAAGAGATGTTGAAGAACATTTTGATGGAGTTCAATAACCTCAGCACCGATAAGGCAGAGCTGTATTGGGAAGAAGATACAGAGTTGGAAGTAGGTTATAAGGTATTTGTAAATGATAGTGAAGGTAACAAGACCCCAGCAGAAGATGGTGAATATGTTTCAGATGAGAACATCATCAAAGTTGAAGGTGGAGTAGTTACATCTATTGAGAAGAAGGACCCAGCAGGTGAAGAAAAGGAAGATGATGCAGATGATACCAAAGAAGAGGTTGAGGCAGCAGAAGAACCAGAGACACCAGCAGAGGAAACCCCAGCAGAACCAGAAACCCCAGCAGAAGAACCAGCAGAAGATAAGGTTGCAGAGTTGGAGAAGAGGGTTATCAGTTTGGAAGCAAAGGTTGATGAGTTAATCAATAAGATTGCAGAGATCGCCAGCGCACCAGCAGCAGAACCAGTTATTGATGAGTTCGAGCAGGCTATAAAGAAAAAGACCACAGGTGATAAAAATCTTGATAAGAGGATTGCACTTGCAGCAGCACTGAGAGAAAATTAAATAACAGGTTTATAAAATATATTATAATAAAAAAGATAATAAAATAAAATAATTTAATATTATGGCTATTAATGTAAGCGCATTGAATAATTATGTAGAGGAGAAGAGATTACCTCTTATTGCTAAGTCAGTTTTGACAGGTAAGACCATCGATCTCATTCAGTTGGAGACCGGTGTTAAGCAGAGTACCGCACTGAATTTGGTTTCAGCAGAGGTTGTATTCGGTAATGGAGCAGCTTGCGGTTGGAATGGTACAGATGGTGTAGCACTATCACAGAGGTTGTTAGTACCAGCATTCTTGAAGGTGAACCAGAGTTTTTGTGACAGGACCCTCTTGAATAAGTGGGCAAGCTATGAAGTGAAAATCGCCGCAGGAAAGGAAGTATTGCCATTCGAGCAGAAGTTTATGGAAGAGATTGCTAATAACATCTCAGAACAGGTTGAGAAGTTGATTTGGCAGGGTGATTCTCAGAATGCAGGTGGTAATATTGAACCAGATGGTTTCTTGAAGAATCTTGAAGCAGTTGGAGCAGGCACTATTGCTATCACAGCAGCAGCAGGCACCAGCGCATATAACAGGATTAAGGCAGTTTATAACGCCTTGCCAGCAAGAATCGTTACAAAAGAAGATACAGTTATTTTTGTTTCAGAGGCGACATATAGAGAATTTATTCAGGACCTCGTATCCGCTAATTTATACCACTTTGACCCAGATTACAGGGATGGAGAATATAAGTTGCCAGGCACATCTGTAAGAGTTATCGCAGTACCAGGTTTGGATGGTAGTGATTCAGGCAAATTTGATAAGATTGTCGGTGGTAGGCTCTCTAATTTTTATTATGGTGTTGATGCCGAAGATGATAAGGATACATTTGATTTTTGGTATTCAAAGGATAATCAGGAATTCAGGCTTGCCGTTAAATTTGCGATTGCAGCACAGGTTGCGTATCCATCAGAGGTTGTAGAGTTGACCCAGGGCGCATAATATATATATACCACCAGGTTTTTGGGGGATTCAGGGATGCAGGATCCCCCAGAAACCAAAATAATATAAGATAATAAAAAAATTTATAATATGAGTTGTTTACAGAGTTTGTCAGGAATAGCAGCAAGTTGTGATACAAACGTAGGTGGTGTCCGCGAGGTTTATATTTGTAATTATGCAGATGTGGCCAGTTACGAGGTTGATGAGACCACCCATATGATTGATACAATAACAATGAATGATTCAGCTAAGTTCAAAGGATATTATTTCAAAAAGAACACCAGCTCATTGACAAGTACATTGAACGTTGACCCAACATCTGGAATCAATTTTGTACAGAGCGACCTCAATTTGGTTTTTGCTAAGCAGGAGACAGCAAAGAGGATGGAAATTGCAGCATTGAGTTTGGGTGAACTTAGAGTTATTGTAAAGGATGCTAATTCAAAATATTGGTTTTTGGGAGCAGAAGAGTTCGTAGCAGCAACAGCAGCAACAGCAGAGACAGGTGTCGCCCGTACAGATGGTAACAGATATACCATCACATTGACCGATTATAGTTCAAGTTATCCATATGAGGTTGACCCATCTATCGTTTCAGCACTAATTGCAGCATAATGAACGGAAAATAATTATTATGATGGATTTCAGTATTTCTGAAATCCATCATTTTTTATTATAAAATGGATTAAGATTTAGTTATATTATATATAAAATAGATAAAAATAATCAAAATATGTTGATAATTCAAGAAAAACCAGTAAGAGCATATGTACAATATATACCTTGCAACACCAAGAAGGTTAATGGGACCCAGATAGTTGGTTTTTTGATAAATACGGCTACGAAGCAGCAGTTTGAAATAAATTGGAGAGATGTTATACCAAATAACAGCAGATATTTTGGTATTGAGATATATACAAGTGGTTTAGGTTTTGAACCGGGAGAATATGAGTATATATTGGGGAGCAGGTTGGGAGAAGTTAACAGAGGATTGATTAGGATTGTAGATGGAAGTTATGTGGGAACAGGAGGTATTACAAAGAAAAATTATTATAGCAGTGACACATATAAATATTACGAAGATTAGTTATGGAAGATAAGAGAATTATGACATTCAGGGCGGTTGACCAGGTATTGGAGTGTAATGTAGTTGAACCCATAGAGGAAGACAGCAAAAGGGGTTTTGTAAAGTGGGGGTTAAATAATGATTATCCTCAGTATTTGGATAATTTATATAAGAATGTTGCCACATTACATAGTATCATCGAGGGCACCGTAGATTTTGTAGTTGGAGACAGTATCAAGATTGATGATATTGTATGGGATTTACAGGTGAATGACAAAGGTGAGACCATAGAGGATTTGTGCAGTGACATAAGCAGGGATTATCTAAAATATGGTGGATTTGCCGTTAATATAGTGAGGAATAAGGAAGGAAAGATAGGAGGATTATACTATATACCTCTCGAAAGATTACGTTTCAATGAGGACAGGACAGAATTTTATTATAGTAAAGAGTGGGAGAAGAGTATAGGAAGGGTGAAATATAGTAAGTACCCGAAGTTTGATCCCCAGGGTAAGGAAGCTAACAGTATATATGTATATGTGAATAACCGCACAGATGTGTATCCATCTGCGAAGTGGGCAGCAAGTGTGAAGGCAGCAGAGATAGAGAGACAGGTGAATGATTATCATCTGAATAGTATCCTGAACGGTTTCAGCGCCAGTTATTTGATTTCTATGAATAACGGAATACCATCTGAATCAGAAGCAGATGAGATTGAGCAAAATATGATTGAGAAGTTTACAGGTAGTGGTAATGGTGGAAGATTGGTTATAAATTTTGCAAATGATAAGGATCATAGTGCAGAGTTGACAAAGTTGGAGACAGAGGATGTTGGTGAGAAGTATAAGAGTTTGATTGAGAGGACAAAGAACGAGTTGTTTACAGCATTCAGGGCGACACCGAATTTGTTTGGATTGAGTATAGCGACAGGTTTCTCGACAGAGGAATATATGGAGGCATTCAAGTTATATAACAGGACCGCTGTACGTCCGATACAGAATATATTGGTGAGAACAATAAAGTATTTGATAGGGAAAGAAATTATAATCACCCCATTCAGTTTGGAAGATAAAGAAAATAATGTTTCTGAATAATATGGTTAGAGTATTGTTATGTAGTGTAAATTTTATCAAGAATGCCACTAATATTAGTGATAACATCAGTGGTAAGTTAATAGAACCAGCTATTTTTGAGGCCCAGAATGAAGGTTTGAGAACTGTATTGGGTGATAGATTGGTTGATAAGTTGGAGACGTTAGTAGAGAATAATACCATCAATAACACAGAGAATGTAGTATATAAGAATTTGTTAGATAAGATACAGTATTATCTTGCATATACAGCTATGAGTAATATATGTTTATTGACGAGTGTTAAGATTGATAATGCTGGACTTGAACAGGTTTCAGATGAGCATATGGAACCATTGGATATCAGGGATAGTTTCAGTTTGAGTGATTTTTACCAGAGGAAGGCGGATTATCTTTGCCATCAGATACAGAATTATGTGTTGAATCACAGGGAAGATTATCCTGAATTGACACAGGAGGATTGTCACAGTATAAAGGCTAATTTGTTTAGTTCAGCGACGACAGGACTGTGGTTAGGCGGAGTAAGAGGAACACAGTGGAGAAGGTCTGGATGTAGAAGGTGTTACAGATAATAACAGCGATAGAATTATGACATATTTAGAGATAGTAAGGTTATTGGAAAAAGCGGCGAAACAGCAGGTTGGTGTTAATACCGTAGTCAGGGAATTTACAGATTTAAATAGAGAAGATACAGTTTACAGCGCTGTGGTTATACAGGACAGGGATGGAATCAGGGGTACAGTTAACCACCAGGATTACATCACATATATGTTTTATATTGGTTATGTAGATAGATTGACAGAGGAGACTGTGAACTTGAATCCGATACCATCAGCAGCATATAAATACATCAGTAACAGGGATGATATTATAAGCACAGGAATAAATGTTATCAAGAACATAGTAAATAGTGTTAATTCATCAGGATTATACCCCCAGGTTGAGATAACCGTAGTAGATAGAATAAATACATTTAATCAAAGATTTACAGCTGAGTGTGCAGGTGTATATATGGTTATCGCTGTGAATGTATTGGAGTCAGATTGTGTTGATGTTGATGTTAATGTTTATAACAGGTTAGAGAAGACCATTACATCGAATGGTGTATATAATTATTTACCAGAGGGTTTGGATTGGGATGGTGTTACAATAACTGTGGATGTTTCTGAGAGTAAGCCGGAGGAGGTATTACAGGAGACCATCACTAATAATGGATCATATGAGTTTACACCATCAGCAGGTAATGTTTTCAGTGAGGTAAATATAGATGTTGATGTACATCCATCAAATGTTTTATCAAGAAGTTATACGACTAATGGTACAAAGACCGTTACAGGAGAGTTCAATGGTGCAACAATAAATATTAGTGTTCATCCAAGTACATCATTATCAGAGACATATACATCTAATGGAAGTTATAGTATTAGTGGTGAATTCAGTGGTGGGGTGGTTACAGTTGCTGTACCAGCTACGGTGACGGTGACGATGACCCAGGAACAGTATGATGCTCTGGAAGTGAAGGATCCAAATACAATATATTTAATCAATGGATAAGATATGTGGATAGCAGATAAATTGATATACAGAGGTGAGGATGATTTTGTCAGGGCGTATCAGGGTAGTGAGTTGGTATGGAGTAAGCACATCACAAATAATATGATATATTATACAAGTAAAGATGGGCAGGTTATTACACCAAGAACAGATATGTATGGTTGGGGGGCTAATATAGTATCGAACACATATGATGGATTTGGAGTTATTGAGTTTGATGGTGATGTGAAACGATTACCGAATCAAGCATTTTATAATTATCAGAATTTAAAATCAATAGTGATACCGGATAGTGTTATTAGGATAGGGCAGTATGCATTGGGGGCTTGTGATAGTTTAACATCTGTAAAGCTTGGTAGTGGACTAAAAAATATATGGGATGCCGCATTTGTAAGTTGTGATAATCTGAAATCAATAGAGTTACCAGAATCGGTTGAAACAATAGATCCCGGCGCATTTTCAGGTTGTGGTTTGACATCAATAGTTATACCGGGTGGTGTTAAGACCATCGGAGCGGAAGCATTTTTTTATTGTGAAAGTTTAACATCTGTGGTTTTTAGTTATGGTATTGTAAATATTGGGGAAGCAGCATTTAGAGGGTGTAGAAGGTTAGTTTCAGTAGATATACCAGATAGTGTTAGGACCATCGGAGAACAAGCATTTTATTGTCCACCAGAGTATCGTAGTAGTTTAACGACAGTTAATATTGGTAGTTCAGTGACAAGTATTGGGGCGATGGCATTTGAGTATAATTCAAATTTGACATCAATAACAATAAATGCTGTAACACCTCCGGTTTTAGGTGGAAATGAAAGTATGGGTGGAGGAGTATTTACAGGGAGCCATTCAGATATAAGAGTACCAGCAGAGTCAGTTGATGTTTATAAGACAGCAACAAAGTGGAGTTATTATGCGGATAGGATAGTGGCACAGTAGAGAATAAATATAAGTAAGATAAAATATATTTTAATAAAAAGATAAGAGGATATTATGGTTATCGATTTAGCAACAATAAATTTTGCCCCAGGCCAGGGTGGTAGTAAACCAGAGATGAGTTTCAGTGTTACACCATCCACCTCAGATGTGGTTGTTACACCAGATGAGGGATATGTATTTTCAGGTGGTGTAGTTGAGGCAGTTACGGCAGCAGTAGATGCAAATATTAGGCCGGAGAATATTACAGAAGGTGTTGAAATATTGGGTGTTAGTGGTACAGCGGTTGTACCATCAGGTGAGCTTAGTGTGGATATTTATGTGGCCCCAGGGACGACAGGTGATATGTATAGTTATGGTGTACAAAAATATGAGTATTTTACTGTAACAGTTGCTGGACCAAGGACATCTAATCTAAATATAGTACCAAGTACAGTTTATCAGAGCATATCAGCTCCATTAGGTTATTGTTATGTTAGCGGTACAGTAGAACCCGTTACGGCAGCGATTGATGCTAACATCCATCCTGCAAATATTAGGTCAGGAGTAAGTATTTTGGGTGTTACAGGCACATATGGTGAAGGTGGTGGAATAATACCATCAGGGACTTTGAGTATTACAAGTAACGGTGTTTATAACGTTGAAGTTTATGCGAGTGTTGATGTAAGTATAGAATCATCGCCATATAAATATTTGACAGGTGATATAACAGGTTTATCTTTGTTAGGTTGGGATGCCCAGAGTATCGCATATGCTAACGATAACATAGATTTTTACAGTACAGATGCAAGTTGTTATGCTGTAAATCAGGATGATATAGATAATATTGTTGGTGTAAATGAGGATAATATTACAGATACAAATATTAGATATGCTCCATTGTTTACGCCAGCAAAGACAGATTGGGGACAGGAGTTTCAGGGCTGTGAAAATCTAATAACAATACCATTATATGATACATCTAATATAGAGTATTTTGGTTATACAAGACATAGTGGATATAACGGATGTTTTGCAGGATGCAGGAATTTGAAGACGATACCAGCTCTAAATACATCTAATGCGACAGATATGTATTGTATGTTTGTGAATTGTACATCTTTGGAGACTGTACCATTGATAGATACATCTAATGTTTCTAATTTTGCAGGTATGTTCAGGGGTTGTAAGAGTTTGAAGTCAGTACCGAAGTTTGATTTCAGCAGTGCAAGTACATTGATGAATATGTTTTGGAAGTGTACATCTTTGAAGACAGTACCTCAGTTTGATTTATCAAATGTTGATAACATAAATAATTTGTTTACAGGATGTGAGAGTTTGGAGTATGTACCAGCTCTGGATACATCTAATGTTACAAGTATGAATTATGTATTCAGTTGGGTTATAGAATCGACAAGGAATCAGGATGTTACGACAGCACCAACAGCAGTTAATAGTGTATCTAATTATGGGTTGTGTCATAAGTTAGATAATCTAAAAAGAGTTGATGGTTGGGATTTCAGCGCATTGACAGTTGCTCCGTCGAATTTTTTTGGAGCATATAGTGCAAGTGCAAGTGTTATAACACCAAAGAGTTTACCAAATCTGACTCATTTTATAGTAAATGGTAAGATTGATTTTGATTGGAATACGACAGGACAGGGTTTCTGGATGTTACCAAATCTTGATTTTGACAGTATCAAAAGTATTTTACAGGCTATGAGTAGGGCAGATGTAGGACATAGTATGTTATTCAAAACGACCATCACAGATGATTCATTGGGCACATTACAGGGTTTGTTTGATGATTGTGCTAATAGATTAGGATGGTTTATAAATGGATTGACCATAAATGCAGCATAATAAGCAGCAGAATAAAAAGAAGGTTAGATATATATTAAAATAAATATAATAATATTATGAGTGTAACAAAATATATAAAAGCGAATACAGCGACCCAGGTGAATAGCAGTTTGATTGGTGTAGGTGTACATCCTTCGGTTGGAACTATAAATATGAATTATCCTTGGTTCAGTTGTACAACAAGGAGCGCTGGAACAGGTTACAGGGCTATTATTTCAGTATTGTTTACAGGTGATACAGTACCATATGCATATACAGCAGTTACAGAAACAGGTAAACCAGATGGAGTAACACCAGAGGTATCAGGCCCAACATATTACAATTTTAAGTTTTATAATTCGCCAGCAAGGAATAGGAAGAGTTCAATTTGGTTGACAGTACCAAGAGATTTTATGCTTATTGCAGATACTAATGTTTATGAGGTTGTTGAAGAAGTGGTTGAGGGTGAGACAGTTTATACAGTAACAGTTATTGGTACAGTACAGGGGTATGCCATAGGAGGAGATACAGATACACAGAGTCAGAAAGCAGCGAATTTTTTAGAGGTTTCAGTGGGTAATTTAAAAAGATTAGCAGAAGATGGTGAAGATGGTTACAGGTTTGATCCAAATAATTGGTATGTTTATGATGATTTTGATAATTTGTATGGTGTTAGTTTATATGGTTTGAATAGATATACCACAGGCACCATTACACTATCAGCTGAAAGACAGAGTGTTTCATCTTGGGAAGGAAAATATGAGTGGGTAGGTACACCGATGATAGGTGGACATCCTGCGGATTCGAATTATCAAAATATTTCAGTATGGACAGATGTAGAGGAACCAGCTGTAAGTGATCCGGTGTATTATGCTAAAAATGATACATCGTTCAATGTTATGAATGTTACATCAACAGAACCGGGTGCGATTAGTTGTTCAGTGAGTTATAGTGTTGATGGTATTACATTTACACAGGTGGAAGATACATTGACAGATGCTAATAATGTGATTGCTAATGTACCAAGATATGTTTATTTGAAGTTTTCTCAGGATGTAGAGATTACAGAAGAGTAAGACATAGGAGGATATTGTTATGAAGAGATTCTGGAGGAATTATCTTGAAAATAATCTATTTTTTTGGTTGTTTTCAGGTATAGGTTTGATTTTGATGATCATAGCATTTTTCATCCCCCCAACAGCACAGATACATCAGAGTGTGTTAGTAGGGGTTGGAGAGATAAATGGATTCATCGCTCTTGGTGCAGTATTGAAGGCGATTGACTCCGGGGTTGATGCCACATTTCAGCACAATAACACCAGTGTTACCATCACTAACCGAGATGATGATTCTGGAATTGAAGATATTGATATAAAAGAGGATGAGTAACATCATCCTCTAATGTTTTTATAGTATGAAGTATTTTAGTATAAAGGAGCTGTACAGGAGTGAGACAGCAGATAGATTGAAAATAAATAACAGGCCATCAAAGGAGATAGAGAACAATATTGTTTTGTTTATAGAGACTGTATTGGACCCCATAAGAGAGGATTGGGGAAGAGCCATTATGGTCAGTAGCGGATATAGATGTGACAGATTGAACAAGGCAGTAGGAGGAGCAGAGAATAGTGGACATAAATATGGTTTCTGCGCCGATTTACAGATTGTGGGAGACATAAGGGTTTTTGCAGATTTTGTATATAATTGGATGGTTGAACATAAGATGGCTTGGGATGAGATTATATTTGAAAAATCCGGAACTAAAATATGGTTACATTTTTGCTGGATAGGTAAGGGTGGAAGACAGAGGATGAAGAGATTTGATATAGTTAAGTGAGATTGTTATTTTTATGGTAAAAGTAAGAAAAGAGATGACAAGAAGTGATACAAGTAAGAAGGTCACAGTTAATCAGTTGAAGAAGATTAGGGCCCAGGTTTATACTAAATATTTAAGATCCAAGCAGTTTAGAGAAGTTAAGGATTTGGTGATGAAGAGACAGGGAGGAATATGCCCGTTATGTGGAGAACCCATAGATAATGAACATCCGGGGACTTGCCACCACCGTTCATATAAGTATGCAGGTATGGGTGGAGAAAAAGAGGCTGAAAATTGTGTTTATATACATCTTTGGGAGCACCAGGCCATCCATAGACATAAGAGCAGTTTTGGTGTTTATAGTGTTTTTAACGACAGGAATGAGCCGGCAGAGGAGAATCACAGTGATTTAGCGGAGGCCATCAGGAAAGAAAGAGATGCACATAAAAAGAAAGTGGTATGAGTAAGATTATACGAATGATTTTGATTACGGTTGCGGTTGCGATGTTTTTTACAGGGTGTAGAGTTCAGTATGTACCAGTACCGGTTAAGGTTGACAGTATTTATGTTGAGAAGATAGTAGAGAGGGTTGATACCATAAAGGTTGATATACCAGGTGAGACAGTTTATGTTATAAAGAGAGACAGTAGCCATCTGGAATCTGCGGTTGCGATTAGCGATGCGAAGATAGATAGTAGTGGTTTTTTACATCATAGTTTAGTAAATAAGAAGGGTGTATTGAAGAAAGAGGTTGTTTATAAGGATAAGATTATAGAGAAGATAGTAGAAAAGGAAGTACCGGTTATCAAGGAGATTGAAAAGGAAGTAAAAGTTATACCAGGGTATTATAAGACCATCAGTATTGTTTTTTGGAGTATGAT
This sequence comes from Clostridia bacterium, assembly GCA_045580715.1. Lineage (GTDB taxonomy): Bacteria > Bacillota > Clostridia > UBA1381 > UBA1381 > RGIG1988. The sequence continues at coordinate 146 of JAZNOH010000189.1, read as the reverse complement.
ACTTGGAGTTTTATTATTTTTATTGGTTAAATTTAAGGTTTTTTAAATATGTTATGACCCCAGGATATGCAGTTTTGTCCATCCGGGGTTTTGTTATATTTATCATATATTAAATTTAGATAGATATGTATAATAAAGAATATTGG
>JAZNOH010000188.1:0-4327 GCA_045580715.1 Clostridia bacterium | reverse complement strand
AATATATAATATGTTTCTATCTGAGAATAAAAAAGAATTTGTAATTCATAATGCATTTTTTTGTGTTTCTCATATAATAGGATATAATATTACGGGATTACTTTACTATAACTATATTTCAAGTGATTCAGAAACCGTTTTGGTGATAAATACATTTTCAGGCATATCTATTCTTTATATTTCAATTGCAACTTTGATTTTTTATGGAATTAGGGTATTAGTGGATAAGGTTAGAAACAAATAAATTTTTAATTCTAACTTAACACGAACTTTTCTTAAAAATCAGCTGCAACTAAACCTTATGTGTAACAATATTGATATGTCGAATAATGTAGAAAAAAGGAGAAAGTATGTTTAGAAAGAAAAAGATAGAAAAGAAAATTCCTGAAAATACATATAGAGTTATAAAAATTAGTAAAGAGGCATTGTTCGAATTTATTTATGAATCATTTATAGATAATCAGGAAACTTTTTTTGATATAACAGATGGTACAAAAATAGCTACCTCGTTTGATATTGATTGGGAGAATGATTCGTTTGTTATGGTCGCCCAAAATGTAAATGACGAACTGCCATTCGGTAAGGAGATTGATGTCAAGAAAATATCTGATTCAATAGATGATACGACAAACACAATGTATGCTAACAACAGATATATTGAACTGACGCAAGACCAACTCGATGCAATTCAAGAGAGGGAATGAATTTTTGCTCTAAGTCTTAACATAAATATTTCCTTAAAAATTGGTTGCATCTAAACCTTATGCCTCGCAATATGGAAAATGTCTAAAGATGTCGAAAGGAGTCATGTATGAATATAGAAAAAGCTAAAAAGATTATTTATGATAATTGTTATGGAGTAGAAGGAAGTTTTACGGACTCTTTGTATAATGAAAATATGTTCTCAGAAGAAAAATTTTGGAATTATCATGATAGTATAGTTGCGTTGGCAGGGTTAAAGAAAGAAGAAAAAGACCTTGAACTGTCAATGACATTAAGTAGAAGCTATCAAAGAATATTAAAGGTGTTTTTGTGTCACTTTGCTCCAAGTGATATTGCTGATTTTGATTGTTTCCCTGAAAATTATGACGAGTACATAGAAAGGTTAGATTTTGCAATACTTGCATATGCAGAGGGTGATTTATCATTGGTAAGAGATGATAGATTTGATTTGAAACGAAACAAATAATTTTTTAACTCTAACTTGATACGAACTTGCAACTAAAACAAGTTGCATCTAAACCTTACATCTCGCAATCAATAAAATGGTTGACATCCAAATTATATAGTCTTTAAAAGAGAATGTGAAATTTTCACATTCTCTTTTTTGATGTTGACAATATGGTTTGGATATGATAAAATATATGCGAACATATGTTCGAAAAGGAGGTTTTAAAATGGAGAAAAGTTATCTTTGCATTGATTTAAAATCGTTTTATGCTTCGGTTGAGTGCATTGAACGGGGACTTGATGCAATGACCACAAATCTTGTTGTGGCAGATAATAGCAGGACAGATAAAACTATTTGTCTTGCAGTTTCTCCATCTTTAAAATCATTCGGAATTCCGGGAAGACCAAGACTATATGAGGTTATACAAAGGGTTGGGGCAGTTAATCGTCAGAGAAAGATGAATGCACCCAATAAAGAATTAACAGGGGAGTCATATGATTATATTGAGCTAAGAAATTCACCTGATATTGCAGTTTCATATATTACTGCACCTCCAAGGATGGCTCTTTATATGCAATATAGCACAAGGATATATGAAATTTATTTAAAGTATATTGCTCCTGAGGACATTCATATATACTCAATAGATGAGGTTTTTATGGATATAACAAATTATCTAAAGACCTATAAAAAAACACCTCGTGAGCTTGCTATGACGATAATTCGTGATGTTTTGGCAGAAACAGGTATTACGGCTACAGCAGGAATTGGAACGAATATGTATCTTGCAAAGGTTGCGATGGATATTGTTGCAAAGCATACTAAAGCAGATAAAGACGGTGTGAGAATTGCAGAGCTTGATGAAATGTCCTATAGAAAGGAATTATGGACACATACTCCATTGACTGATTTTTGGAGAGTGGGAAAAGGATATGCAAAAAAATTGGAACAAGCTCGGCTTTATACAATGGGAGATATTTCAAGAGCATCATTAACTAAATTTGGGGAGGATAAGCTATATAAAATATTTGGTGTGGGTGCTGAATTTTTAATTGACCATGCATGGGGTTGGGAGCCATGCACTATGGAGGATATCCGTAACTATAAGCCTGAATCAAAAAGTATTGGTTCAGGACAGGTCTTGCATTGCCCTTATGATTTTGAAAAAGCTAAGCTAATTTTAAAAGAAATGACAGAACTGTTAGTTCTTGATTTGGTTGACAAGCATTTTGTCACAAATCAGATTGTTGTTACAATAGGCTACGATATTGATAACCTGAAAGGAAACCATTCATATAAGGGAGAAATAACAACAGATATGTATGGAAGAAAAGTCCCAAAGCACGCTCACGGAACTGTAAACTTAGGCTGTCACACCTCTTCAACAAAACATATTATGGAAGAGGTAATCAATCTGTATGACAGAATTGTTGATGAGAGCTTACTAATCAGACGAGTGAATATTACTGCTAATAATGTTATTAATGAAAAAGATATACAGAATAAATACACTCAAATTAATTTATTTGATGATTTTAGTGAGTCTGATGATGAAAAGAAAAAGAAGGAACGAAGCATTCAGGAAACAATGATTAAAATAAAAAAACAGTTTGGTAAGAATGCAGTTTTAAAAGGTATGAATTTTCAGGAGGGTGCAACAACAATTGACCGTAATTCACAGATAGGGGGACACAAAGAATGAATATAAAAGATTATAGCGATATAATAAATCTTCCTCATCCTGAACCTCAAAAACACAAAAGAGCAACAAGACTTGAAAGAGCAGCTCAGTTTGGCGCTTTCAGGGCGTTGACAGGGCACGAGGAGGCAATATCAGAAACTGCAAGATTGACCGACAGAATGATTTTTCTTGATGAATATGAACAGAACAGACTCTTTGATAAGCTGTCTTTAATCATGGAAAACATAGATAAAAATCCTAAGGTAATCATAACATATTTTGAGCCTGATGAAAAAAAATCAGGTGGAAAATATATTGATTTAGAGTGTGATATTAAAAAAATTGATGAGTATGAGGGGATAATAATTACTGATGAAAAAAACATCAGGCTTGATAGAATATTGGAAATACAAAGTGAATTGTTGGATTGTTTGGATATATAAGAAAGTGTGGCTTTTGCCACACTTTTTTATATCATTTTTGCAATATCCTTTTTGAGCTTTGAAATTATTCTTTTTTCGAGTCTTGATATGTAGGATTGAGAAATACCCAAAAAATCTGCAACCTCTTTTTGTGTTTGTTCCTGATGCTCATTAAGTCCGAAGCGAAGCTCCATAATAAGCTTTTCTCTTCGTGATAATTTACTCATTGCTTGCATCAAAAGACTTTTATCGACCTCTTCTTCAAGGGCGTGGCAAATCACATCATTTTCTGTCCCCAATATATCCGAAAGTAATAATTCATTTCCATCCCAGTCAACATTTAATGGTTCATCTATCGAGACCTCATATTTTTTTAATTGATTTTTCCTTAGATACATTAAAATCTCATTTTCTATGCACCGTGAGGCATAGGTTGCAAGCTTAATGTTTTTATCAGGATTAAAAGTGTTTATCGCTTTTATTAATCCTATTGTGCCTATAGAAATTAAATCTTCAACATAGACACCTGTATTTTCAAATTTTCTTGCTATATAAACAACAAGCCTCAAATTTCTTTCAATAAGCGTTGCTTTTGCATTATTGTCATATGGTAATTTTAAAACAATTTCATCCTCCTCTTCTTTTGTAAGAGGTGAGGGGAGAATATCACTGCCTCCTATGTAATATATTTCATTTTCACAAACATCATTCCCATGGCGTGATAAAATCTTCTCAAGCCTCTTTATAATGCTTTTCAAAATTACCAGTCCTTTCATATTATTTTTGTATTAATTAATGCACCACTGCTTATTTGTGATGGAGCAACAGCAACAACTGTGTTTTTGATTTCTTTTCCATTTATGATAAGCTTATCAGGAACAAAACCAAAAGTTACTCCCGAATCTGAAATAGTTTTATAGGGAATAACCCTGAAATCTTCTGAGTCAACAAATTCACATATATTATTATTTGTTGCAGATTTTGAAAAAAGTTTTTTTAATATACTCTCGTCTATGACTAATACCGGCTTAAGAGTGGCTGGGTCAATCAATG
>JAZNOH010000187.1:0-4752 GCA_045580715.1 Clostridia bacterium | reverse complement strand
ATAACGATATTTATTATACAGAAACTGAGATTAATAACAAACTTGCTACTAAGGCTGATTCTTCTCATAATCATACAGGAGTATATGATGTAAGTGGTGCAGCTGCAAGTGCTTTGACATCTGCTAATACTTATACAGACGAAGCAATTGACGCATTGAGTGAAACGGTTGATACAAAGGCTAATTCCTCTACTTTAAATTCCCACACTGGCAACACTGCTGTTCATATTACTTCAGCCGAAAGAGATAAATTAAGTGGTATTGCTGAGGGTGCAAATAATTATGTTCTCCCTTCTGCAGGCACAAGTTTGGGTGGTGTAAAATCAGGTGGCGATGTTACTATCTCAAGCGGTGTTATCACAGTTAATGACGATTCTCATAACCATGTCATTTCTAATGTTGATGGTTTACAAAGTGCGTTAGATTCAAAAGCAGCAAGTGGACATAATCATGACGGAGTTTACTATACTGAAACAGAAGTTGATGTTCTTCTTGAAGGCAAGGCTAACTCAAGCCACACTCATACCATTTCTAATATTACAAATCTTCAAAGCACATTAGATGGTAAGGCTAATGCAAGCCATGGCACTCATGTATCTTATTCAACAACTGCACCTGTAATGGATGGTTCTGCAAGTGTTGGTACAGCTTCTACTGTTGCTCGTTCTGACCATAAACATCCTACTGACACTTCTCGTGCGGCACAGACAAGTTTAGATGCTCATACTTCAAACAAGTCAAATCCTCATGGTGTTACTCTTGCACAACTTGGTGTAACTGCTACTGTTGCTGAACTTAATAAGATGGATGGTGTCACAGCTACTACAGCAGAGTTAAATATTCTTGATGGAGTTACTGCAACTACAACTGAAATTAACTATGTAGACGGTGTAACTTCTAACATTCAAACTCAACTTAATGCAAAGGCAAGTAGTTCTCATACACATGGCACTGCTACTACAAGTGCAGCTGGTTTAATGAGTGCAAGCGATAAAGCAAAATTAGACGGAATTGCAAGTGGGGCTAATGCTTATACATTACCTACAGCTTCTTCTACTTTAGGTGGTGTTAAAACAACATCTACAGTAACATCAAATAGTGGTTATACTGCTTGTCCTATTATTGGTGGAGTGCCTTATTACAAAGATACAAATACTACTTATAATTTGGGTAGTTTTGGTGTAACAGCTACTGCCGCTGAATTAAATGCATTAGATGGTATTACCGCAACAGTTACAGAACTTAATTATGTTGATGGTGTAACCTCTAATATTCAAACTCAGTTAAATGGTAAGGCTGCAAGTTCACACGCTCATAATTATGCTGGTTCTTCATCTGCTGGTGGTGTTGCTACAAGTGCAAATAAACTTGCAACCGCAAGAACAATTTCTCTTGCTGGTGATGTAAGTGGTTCTACTTCATTCGATGGTAGTGGTAATGTGTCAATCACTGCAACTGTTGCTGATGATAGTCATAATCATATTATTTCAAATGTAGATGGATTACAGTCTGCGTTAGATGGGAAATCTGCAACAAGTCATACTCATACCGCTCAATCTCTTGTTTCAATGGCAGACGCTTTGTTTGCTACAAGTTATAATGGTGGCGTAGAATTTTCTTATGGTTCTGGCTCTGGCAAGAATGTATTAACTGAGATTTCTAATATGTCTGCTGGATTACATACAATTTACTCTATTGCTGGAACGGCTGGCAATCCTAAGACAACTGAAAGTTGGAGAATGTTAGTTCATAAAACCTCTGTTACAATTGGTTGGGTTTTAGCATTTGATGCAGTTGGCTCTATTTATTCTAATTATCAATCTGCCGCTGGTACATTTAAAGGATGGAAATGCATTTATGATGCAGAACCTCCTGTTCTTTGGTTTGGTAATTATTGGTGTACTGAAACTCAAACAGTTACACCTTCTAAAAAGCTATCTGAATGTAGAAATGGTTGGGTGCTTGTATGGAGCGACTATGATGTAGATAATGAATCCCCTACAAACGGTGATTGCTATACAACAGTAATCCCAAGATGGAACCCTAATCATGTAAATTGGAGCGGTCAGAGTTTTATCGCCACTGTTCCATCTTATTTGAATGATTCTGGTGCACTTACTTGGGTTGGTAAGAGATTGTATGTTTATGACGCAAAAATTACGGGACACGCCGTAAATCATAATACAAGCTCTGGTGCAAGAGATGTGTGCTTAAGAGCTATTTACGAATTCTAATAATAATTTAAATAATTAAGGTTATAAAATATGCATTTTAAGTGGTGATATAATTTAAATATCGCCACTTTTTATTTTAAAAGGAGTGATAAATAATGGCATGGAATCCGTTTGGCGTAATGTTCGAACTTTCAGCTTCAAGTGGTGGTGTAACAAGAACATCCGCTACTCAATATACTGTAAAAATTAACGCTGCTTGGGAAACTTATTATTCTGGTGCTCAAACCAATTATGGTATGACCGCTTCTTCGGGTGGTGGAAGTGTAACTCTCAATCCATTTGGTACTTATGCAAGTAGTGGTAGTGGCTCATTTACTGGTACTTATTCTATTAGTGGTAATGGGTCAGCAACAAAAACAATTACTGTTACATTCAAAAATTTTAATAATGATAATGGCGATTCTGCGACAACTACAGTAACTTTCAATGTGACTGTTCCTGCGTGGACATCTTACACTGTCTCATATAATGCCAATGGTGGTTCTGGTGCTCCCTCAAGTCAAACCAAGTGGAAAGACCAAACATTAACATTATCGTCTACAAAACCTACTCGAACTGGTTATACTTTTAAAGGTTGGGCTTTATCTAAGTCAGATGCTGATAATGGTACTTGGTATTATCAAGCTGGTGGTACTTGTGGGAAAAATGAAAACTTAACTCTATATGCTACTTGGGAAGAAAACAAATTAACCGTTAATTATTATAGTAATTATGCTGATTATGGTACTTATAAGGGTGAAGCATTAAGTGTAAGTACAAGTACTAATGTCAAAGTACATAGTCAAGACTTTCTATATGATAATTCGTATAGCAGCGCATTATCAAATGTTCAAAATTCAAGTTATTTATATTTGTCACGTACTGGCTATACTCCTACTGGATATTGGGGAACTACAACAACTGGTGGAACTTTAATAGATGAAGACGCAGATTATTCAACTGGTCAAGCACTTGCACAAGCGTTTGGGAAAACTCTTGCAAGCGGCAATGCCTCTGTAAATGTATATCCACAATGGAAAATCAATACATATACTATTGGCTATGATGGCAATGGTGGTTCTGGCAGTATGGCAACTCAATCTGTTGATTGGCAAGAAACATTCACTCTTTCTGACAACACATTCAAACGAGAAGGATATAAGTTTCTTGGTTGGAATGTGTTAAGAGAACTCGATAGAAAATGGTATGTTGTTGGTCAAGGTTGGGTTACCGAAGATGAAATTACCACTAATGGATATGAGAAAAAGTTATATGAGAACCAATCTGAATTAATCTTTGATTTGTCTTGGATTAGAGGCGAAACAGGAGTAATACATCAATATACTATGTATGCTATTTGGGAAATATCAGGTGTTGTCTACATAGATAATGGCACTACCTTAGAACCGTATCTTGTATATATAGACAATGGAACAAGTTGGGACTTGTATTTGGCTTACATAGATAATGGTTCAAGTTGGGATATAATAAGTTAATTATAATGAAAGGACGATGAATAATGGCAGATATAAAAGATAAGGTTATAACAGCGGAGTCTTTGAAGGCTTTGCATGATTATAATAAAGAAACTTATACAACAAAAACGGATATAATACCGATGACTAACGGCGGTACAGGTGCAGAGAATGGCAAAGATGGATTAAAAAATCTTTTTGCCGATGGCATAACAGTTCTTTCATCTTATCAATATGGTGATGAATTGCCTGAAGCTGGTACTGCTGGTAGAATATTTTTTAAACGATTAACCGATGTATAAATGAAAAAGGAGATACTCAAAAAAAGAGTATTTCCTTTTTTTTACGCTTTTGAAACAAATGGCAATTTAAATCAAGTTGAGCAGTTCCTTGATTTAGAAATATTAAACCAAAATAATAACACAATGTCAAATGCTACTTCTTTGAATATATAGGTAATTTGTACTATAATATGGTTAAGAAGTTAAATATTTTATATGTATTTAAGGACTAATTACCTCCTCCCTCCTCCTCTCTACCTCTCTTTTCTACCTCAAAAGACTTAATTGTTATATTGTTCTTATCTGCATATAGAATACCTAAAACTTCGAAGAACCGAGTTATATTCATAGCAACACCCTTTCTAATATGGTATACTTTAATTATAAGGTATAACCTTATTAGTTACAACAAGAAATTACAGAAAAGGAATGGTGCGAATGACTACCGACAAAAAAAGAAAGTTAAATACTTTCGAGGCAGAAAAGAAAATTAGTAAGGCTCGTAGATTGATACCAACAGCTGGGTATATTCGAGTAAGTTCAGATGAACAAGTTAAACATGGTTTCTCTATTGAAGCACAGAAAGCTGGCTTGGAAAAGTACGCTGAAGAAAATGGTTATATGATTGTGGAATGGTATATTGACGAAGGTAAATCTGCAAGGGGTAAAACAGGTAAAAGAAAAGAATATTTAAGACTTATCGAAGATGCTAAACAAGGCAAGTTTGAAATGATTATTTTCAAATGTTTAGACAGATGGTTTAGGAATATTAGTGAGTATTAC
>JAZNOH010000186.1:0-4069 GCA_045580715.1 Clostridia bacterium | reverse complement strand
GTAAACAAAGAAACAGCATCAATTCAAAAGGAATTAAGAGAGGTTGACAAATCTTTAAAACTTGACCCAAAGAATACAGAACTTTTGGCTCAAAAACAAAAATTGCTTGCTGATGCAATTGCCGCAACCGAGAATAAGCTTGGAGAAATGAAAAAAGCACAGGAGGATGCTGATAAGGCAATTAAAGACGGTACAGAAATAAGTCAAAAACAGTATCGTATGTTACAAAGAGAAATATCTGATACAGAAGCAAAGCTGAAGGATTTAAAATCTCAGAGTAAAAAGACTAACGACACAATGTCAGATGTTGAGAAACCAAAAAAGAGTCTTGGAGATTTGAAATCAACACTTGGTACTGTTACAAAAGGAGCTACAGGCTTTGCAGCTGCAGGAGTTGCTGTTGCAGCAGGTCTATCAGAACTTGAAGAAAGCACAAGAGAGTATAGAACTGACTTATCTAAATTAAAGACTAATGCTGATGAAGCAGGAGTGAGTTTTAACAAGGTTAAGAAAAATCTAAATTCTGTTATAGCTATAACTGATGAAGCTGACAGCAGTATAGAAGCTCTTTCAAATTTATTGAGAACAAATATTTCTGAAAGTGGTCTTGAAAAAATTGTAAAAGAACTTTCAGGAGCAGTTATTGCATTTCCTGATACATTAAAAATTGAAAGCCTGGCAGATGGTTTACAAGAAACATTGGCAACAGGCAGTGCGACAGGACAGTTTGCAGAGCTTCTTGAAAGATGCGGAATGAATCTTGAAGAGTTTAACAATGGATTGGAAAGGTCAAAAAAGCTGGGTGAAGAGGAGCAGTACATTTTAGATACACTTTCAAAAACCGGAATGGCTGAAATTAATGAATCCTATGTTGAAACCAATGCCAATCTCATTAAGATGAAGGAAGCACAACAAGAATGGAATGATACAATGGCAGTGGTAGGAGATATTGTTGCTCCTATAAAAGCAGAAATAATTTCATTTGGTGCAAATGCAATTAGTAATTTAATGGGTGTGAATGATGAGACAGGCAAATTAGTTGATGGCATAAAAAAAGAAAATGAAGCATTTTGGGAAGCTAAAGCAGCGCAGGAGGCAAAGCTCCAAAGCGATATTGCAGAAATTGATTATACAATACGATTGTATGATGAACTTGATAGACTTGTTGATGCCAATGGTATGGTGCAGGAAGGCAATGAAAATCGTGTAAACTATATCCTTAATGAATTAAGTGAAGCTGTTGGTATTGAATTACAGTTAACAGGAAATCAAATAAAAGGCTATGATGACTTGAGTGCATCTATTGATGTCTTGCTTGCAAAGAAAAGAGCAGAGATAATTCTTGCAAGTCAAGAGGAAGAATATAAAAAAGCAATTGCCGAAATTGATGCAAAAAATGCTGAACAAAAAGAATTAGGGATAGCCATTCTCGAAAAGGAAATTGAAATTAAAAAGAAGGCTGCTGAATTTACAGATAATTCACAAATGGGACTCAGTACTGCGCCGTTGCAGGTGGAATTGGAAAAATTAAAGGAAGCATATGAAGAAAATGGTGAGGTAATCAGACAGTATTATACTGATATAGAAACATATGAGTCAAATTATGAAAAAATCTTGACAGGACATGCAGATGAGGTGAAACAAATAAATTCAACAGTATCTGAAAGTTATGCTAAAACCGCTGACGATAATGAAGAAATGTTGAAAAAAAATGTTGCTGCAGCTGCAAAATATTATGCGCAGTTATTGTCAGATGTTAAAAATGGGAATGCTGATATTACCGAACAGCATCTTAAGGATGCTGAAACTCAATACAATAACGCAGTTATTGAGTATGAAAAAATAGGTAAGGCTATACCTGAAGGAATAAAGAGAGGTATTGAACTTGCCAAGGCAGGAGTTAAGACCGCAGTTGATGGTGTTGTAAATGCTATAAAAAGCTGGTTTACTAATGATGACGCATTTGATATAAACTCTCCTTCAGGATGGGGAGAAGATGTTGGTGAATTTATTGACGAAGGTCTTGCAAATGGTATATTCAAAAATATCAAATTAGTACAGGAGTCATTTAAAGAACTATTTGGAGCAGTTGAGGATGAACACGAGAATTTAACAAAGGAAGAGGAAAAACACAATTCCGAACTCGAGCGTATTCGTCAGGCAGGATTAGATAAAATTAAGGAAGCAAATTTTGAAAATCTTGATGCTCTGGCCAAAGGAGCAGAGGATAGAAGAGAAATTATTAAAAAAGCATATGAGGGTATGGCTGAGGATGTTCAAAAATCTATTGATGACCTCAACAAGAATATGGAGTCATACAGAAAGGGATTATCAAGTGTTGATTTAACTGAAACCAAAGACGAAACTATAATGATTTTCAATGGTAAGGAAATCAAAAAGAAAGTAACAGGTCTTACAGACTTATCAAAAGAGAGAAAAGAACTTGAAAATTTCAGGGATAATGTCATTAAATTAAGAGAAATGGGAATTGATGATGTTATGCTTGAGCAGATAAAGACCCTTGGAGCAGATAAAGGAGGAGCATTGGCTCAAGCTCTTTTGGATGCAACACCGGAGCAGAGAGAACGATTCATAAATGACTTTAAGGCAATCGGAGAGCTGTCAGGACAGGTTACTGCAGAGGTATATAAAGAAGAGATACAAGGAGCAGCTTATAGCACAAAAGCATTGTTTGAAGAATTAAATCCTGATTTCTTAAAAATTGGAGAGGATTGGGGAACTTTGCTTGGAAATGGTCTTACAACAAAGCTCAACACTGCATTACAAACTCTTAAAGATGCTATGGGTTCGATAGATTTTAATTACAACCTTCCTTCAGGCTCATTCAATTCAGGAAATGGAGGCGGAAAGACAGTGGTTTATAATACTGAAATACATCAAAATATGGGACCATATCAACCACAATCGGCTTTTGAGGTTGCTGAACAAACGAGGAGAGCTATGGAAAATATATGTAATCAGGCGGTGTTATCGTAATGAACAGATGGTTTAAATTTAAAGACATAAAAATATCCAATGTGGGTGACTATGTTTTGTCAGGTGTAAGCAACCTGGAAACAGGTTCAGCTACAAGGAGAGAGATTACATACATTGACTATGACGGTTGTGATATTAAGGATATTTTTTATCAAAAAAGAATGTTTGAAATCAGTGGTTTCATACAGGCATTGAGTGAAAAAACAATGATAAGGTTGAAAAGAAGATTGATAGCCGCTTGTTCGTTAAAAGAAAGCTTCAGAATTAAATACTGTAACAGAGAACAGATATATTCTGCAGAATGTTATTTTGATAGATTACCGACATTTGAAACGAGAAAAGGATGGTATCTTCCTTTTAAACTTTATGTCACAATTCCAGGCTTTTTCTGGCAGTCCTCACAGGCTCACAAGGTCAATTTGTTCAAGTATAAGGATGAAGTTATCGACACTTTCACATTACCATGTGTTTTTACAAGTATGGTAAATGAGGCAAGAGTTGTTAATCGAGGCGATGAAAAAACATATCCAATATTTAAAGTGGTATGCGAAAGTCCGACTACAGACAGCACTATATCTATTAAAAACACAACATCCGGAAAAAAGATAGATATAAACTATGCAACAAGCAAGGATGAAATCTTAACAATTGATACATTTAATCAAAGAGTTATAAGCAGCCTCAACGGAAATATCACACGGTTTATCAGTCTTGATACTGATTTCTTTGCCCTTGAAAAAGGGGAGAACAGTTTGAAATGTGACTGTGTCGGAAACATAGTAACACTTGAGTATTATGAGAATTATTTGGGTGTGTAGGAGGGATTGAAATGATTGTAAAAACATATGACCCTGAAACACTCCAGGAAAAAGAAACCATATCAGAAATCACAAGTATTATTTTCAACAGACGATTTTATAAGGTGGGGAGCTTTGAAATTCAAACAACTTCGGATAAGTTTGAAACTCAAGATATAATTGCTTATTCCTATAACGGAGAAATCCGTAGTGGTATAGTAATGAAGATTGTGGAAAACAACGATACTTTTAATATTTCAGGATATGATTTAAAA
>JAZNOH010000185.1:0-10602 GCA_045580715.1 Clostridia bacterium | reverse complement strand
TGTTTTTTTCCGCAGAATTTACAATATATACTATCATCATCAATTATTTGTTTACATTTTAAACAGTTCATAAGTTATTCCTTTGCCAATTTCTTGTTTGAGTTAATGTTTTTTATAACACAATAACAGTCCATCGTGATTAATATTTAACTGTTATTGTGCGATTACGGTCCGCAGACGGAGCAGGGGGAATGATTTTTTAAAACTTACTTTACACTATCTCCTATAAAGGATAAAATAATAAGAAATAATAAAAGTAATATTATTGAAAGCAGAATATATATGCAATTCTTTTTTTTCTTTTCAGTTTTTTTGTATGAATTAAATTCCTCAAGAATATTGGTGTCATACTCAAATGATTTATCAATCTTTTTTAAACGGCTAAAAAGTTGTTTCATTTCATAGTAAAAATCAGATTCATTTATAAATTCTAATTGAAAAAGCAACGCATAGTGTTTGATTATTTGTTCTAATCTCTTTTTATCTTCGAGTGATACGCCAGATATTAAACGGATAGATTGCAATAATTCATCCAAAGGAGTAAATTCAGTGTCGCCTGTAAGAGTATATGCACGATGGATACAGTGCCAAGGCGTCATTTGGCATAAAACATACTCAAGCTTTTTTAAAATGTTTTCGTTACCAAATAGTATAAATCTTTGCATTTCAGACCCATTGTGTGATAAGTTCTGCAGGCTTTCAGTTTCGCACTCTAATATTGTACTCCATGGACTGTAAAGTAACATGAATATCGTTTCACGTTTTTTTTGTTTTGCATCGGATTTATGTTGTAGAATGAAAGTTAGAACAAATAGAGCAATAAAAATCAAAGGTGGTATAACGACCGAACCAGATATGGCTATTAGAACAAATGTCAGAAAAAATATAATTACAAATTCTATTATAATTAAAGTATTAATAAAATCATCCCTTTTCTTTTACAAATTTATTATTCTCGCCTTTCTTTTGTATGGCATAACATAACAACAGTCCTTTTCTTTTGTTAAGTGTTAATTATGTTACAGTATGAATTACGGATTACATACGCTGCAGGGAGAAAAGCATTTTTCTGCCTCAGTTTTTGAAACCGCAGTACAATTTTTATCTTTAGTGTATTTACAGTTTATGTCGTGGTATTTTGAGCCGGATGGTGTTAGATATACCACTTTGTCAGCGGAGATATATGTAGCAGAAGAAGTTGTGACGGAATCTGCCGACTGATTAAGACATTGGTGAGTAAATGCCATGAGAATGACAAGCATTGCGATTGTTATTAAATGTGGTTTGTATGATTTTTTGTAATTTAAAATTGCATACGCTAATGCTTCAGCTTCCATTTCGTTTTTGCGATTATCTGTTGCATAAGGATTTGACAATAAATGACCTAAATAAATATGTGATGCTTCATGAAGAATTGAACATAGCATATCGTGCAAAGATATTTTGTCATTAATAAACACGATATTTGCACAATCACATATATAAGTAAAAGCATTTACTGATTTTTGGTAATCTATTAAATTATATTTTTTGATTAACAAAGTACATTCATCAGAACTGTAATAGATGATGGTATATCCTGATTTTTGAAGATAATCGACAACGGTATCGAAGGTCACTTCACCATTTAGATTTTTTATAAAATTTTTAGCAGCCTTGTATAGTTTTTTCATCATAAAATCCTTTCCAGGACTGCTATTATGTTATCAAGTAAAGAGTGTTCGTGAATTACGATTTACGAGCACTTTTGTTTTTCACTGCAGGTTTTGAAACTCTTTCGTTAGCGGCTATTCGTTCAAACATCTCAGAATTGTGTAAAGTAAATAATGAATTTTCCAATAAACCATTTATATATGTTAGAACCTGATGCTTTCCTAATAAATTAAGTTTGGACAATGAATTAATTATCTCTGGTGTTGGTTCGGGTTGATTAGCTAACTCTTTGTATGGTAAGTCAAAAAGGGTGAGAGTTTTTTTGTTAACAGAGTCATAAACAACTGTTCTGCCTAACAAACAGTCTATTGAAGTATTAAAATAATCAGCAATTCTTTCTAAAGTTTCACAAGATGGTGTCTTAGATCTTTTCTCTAAATCATAGATAAAACTTTTTGAAAGCTCACAATCAGAGAGCATTTTGGAAATTGAAACATGATTTTGTGAACACAATGTTTTGATAGTTAGTGCTAATTGTGAATTGTGCATATTTTCACTCCTTTTTTTTGTTGAAATTAAACTAATTACGGCAATAGCCGTAATTTTATTATTGACTTACGGCTATTGCCGTAATATAATATTAATCAACAAGCAACGATCAGCTTGTTACAAATACAAAGAGACGGTTTCGGTTTTCTGTTCTCGATGTACAAAGTTCTCAAAATTCCGTCTTTGCGATTTCGGACGGAAAGCAAAAAACGCCGGGTGTTGTTTTGTTTTAGTTTAGCACCTTTACTATAACACATTCGGCATTTTTTGTCAAATTGATATTGCAAAATGCAAGAAAGGTGCAGTAAAAGAGGAAAGGAAAGATAAAAATGAAAAAAACTGTAATTATTGGTTTAGTAGTTGTGATGTTGGGGTTATGTGCTGGGTGTTCCCAAGCAGATAGGGTGAGTTATAATCTTTCTAAAGATGCAGAGAGATTTAATGTGACAAGAAGGCTTGCAGTTATAAATGCTCGTTCTGATAAACCTGTATTTGAACTTATTGGAAATTTCTCTATTTATACAGATAGTGCCGACAATCAATTAGAAGTGACAGTTGAGGTTGAACAAGGGAAATATAAAAAGCATTTTGTGTATCTGAATGAGTGGACCATTTACACTGTTGAAGATATTAGTGGAGCATATGTTGACAATTATCATTATGAGGTTAATTATCTCCCTGAAATGATTATACCTATAACTGTAACTGATAAAGATTAATAAGGATTTGAGGGATGATGATATGAAAAGAATTGTGCCTATTGGAGAAGATGGCAGACCGATAATAGATGAAAGGGACAAAAAATAGGAAAAGGAGAAATATAATGAACAATTTAAGGCATTACAGAGAAAAGAGTGATTTAACTCAAGCTGAGCTTGCCAATGCGACTGGAATTGAGGTTACAAAACTATCGAGAGTTGAAGCAGGTGGCAGAGATTTAAAAGGTCAGGAATGGAAGTTAGTTGCTGAAAAGTTAGGTTGTAGTATTGATGAGTTGTTGGGTGTGAGAAAATGAAAAGCATAGTTCAGAGTGAAAAGGTTTGCTACATAACTGGCGATGAGTATAACTTGCATGAGCATCATGTCTTTAATGGTGCTAATAGAAAAAAATCGGAGAAATATGGACTTAAAATTTATTTGAGAGCTGATTGGCACAATATGGAAAAATATTCAATACATATGGATGCGGAGCTTGACAGAAGAGTAAAAGCAGAAGTTCAACAAATTGCTATGGACCATTATGGCTGGAGTGTTGACGACTTTATAAGAATATATGGGAAAAATTATATTTTTTAAAGGTGGGATAAGTTATGTTTGAAGTTACATTGATGAAGGCTGAAGAAGTTGCTGCTATGTTTCATACAACTGCACCTAAAATTAAGGCAGCAATTTTAAACGGAACATTACCAATCGGATTTGTTGCAGATGGTGACAGGGACAGAATCATAATAGTTAAACAAAGATTGGAAGCATGGTTGTCGGCAAAGGATTTGATATTAGCAGATGGGAGGAAATTATAATGAACTGGAAACAAAAAAAGAGGTTTATGAGAATTACAGCAACGATATTTTTAGTAATGCTTATATTAGTATTTGCGTTTGCAAGCTGTGGAAGTTCAGAAAAGGTTACATATGAGTGCAGGGAAGAAGAAAGAATTGAATATGCAGGGATTGAGGAGTATGAGGTAGGTGCATTTGATACTCTATCAGGTATTGCAGTGAAATATATTCCATCAGATGCATATATGCAGGAGTGGATTAATGATGTTAAAAGGCTCAATGGTAGAGCTGACTCAACAATCTATTTCGGAGAGGTTATAAAGGTTTATGTATATGAGAAATGAAAAAAGCTACTGATAGTTGGCGCTATCAGTAGCAAGCGTTCATGAGAAATGAACAATTTAATAAAAATTACGATGTACCTGTATTATAACAGATATATCGTAAAAAGTCAATACCTGTGTCAAAGGCTGCCACACACTTATATAAAGGAGTGACTTTTTGACGATAGAAGAATGTAAGAGAGCCTTTTTTGAGGACAAGCCTGTGAGCTTCAGACGGATGAGGTTAAAAATAAACTGTTCTCACATATCGGCTTTAATTTATAAAAAAGGTCCTAATGGTCTTGAGCTATATTGTGAGCTAATGGATAGAAATGGGAAATGCACTTACAAAATCAAGCACGATAAGGTTCTGCCAGGGAATGATGAAGAAAGAAGGATTTATGTGACACCCAAAAATTAACTTTTTGTTGGTGGAACTTATGCGTAGTGAAACGGAGAAGAGGTAGAGAATGAAGGATAGATTAATTGAGTTAAAAAGGCAATTTGCAGAAAATTTTGATTGTAATAATTGCCAACCTGTGAATGACAAATGCAGAAAATGTCTTACTGAAAAGGAAGCCGACTATCTTCTTGAAAATGGTGTTATTGTATCGCCTTGTAAAGTTGGAGAGGATGTCTGGTGTATTGTAAAAGACCTCAACCAAGTGTTAGAGGGACATGTTCGTAGAATTACTGTACTTGATGGCTTTATTAATGTGTATTGCGGAGTCAGGGGATATTATGAGCAGGTATATACCAATGAAGAATTTCAGGATATGGTATTCCTCACCAAAGAGGAAGCAGAACAGGCGTTGAGAAAGGATGATGAGGGGAAATGAAAATAGTAATGATTGCAAACATTTTAATAAAAAGCGTCTTTATGATCTGCGTTACAATTCTTTCAATTATGTTTAACAAGACAAGTATTTTGTGGTGGTTTGTATTAACACCATTGTTGGGTTATGAATACAAAACCAAAGGCGGTGCTGAACAATGATACACGAATTAAAGACATTACCGCATTTTTTTTCGGATGTAATCAACGGAGAAAAGACCTTCGAAATAAGAAAGAATGACAGAGATTTCGGAAAAGGTGATTTGTTAGCTTTAAATGAGTTTGACGGACAACATTATACAGGGAATAGTTGTCTTGTTTACATTGACTATATTTTAGATGACCCTGATTATGTCAAAAAAGATATGATTGTTATGGCGATAAAGCCATGTGAAGTTTTGTGTTTAGATGTTCTATATGACCGGCTTGGAAGTGTAAGGGATTATTCAGTGCCATTTGCAACAAGGGGAGATATGGAGAAAGGAGGAAATAGTAAAGGTGGATGAAAAAGAATTATTAAAAATGCGGATGGAAGGAAAAACCATTCGAGAAATAGCTGATGTTTACGGAGTATCATATCAGGCAGTGCAGCAAAAACTGCAGAGCTATACACAGACATTGGTTGAAACTCGAATGAGAAGGGTTGACATAAGCAGAATAAAGTATAAGGGTATATATGAGCATTTTATGGAAAATCCATTTGAGAATTATACTTCTTTTGCTGAAAAGATATCAGGTCGCAGAAACTCAACATTAACACATAAAATTAAGTGTTCGTTTCAAGGAGAAAATGAATCGACATTTACCATTGCACAGATAAAAGCGATGTGTAAAATCGTTGGTAAATCTTTTGAGGAAACATTTGAGGAATATCAGGATGATAACCATAAGGATGATAAAGAAATAAACAAAGGTGGTGCGGAAAATGGGGAAATATGCAGTTAATACAAATGTATCAAGTGAATTATCGAGGCTTGAAATTGAAAAAACTTTAATTAGATACGGAGCTGAAAACTTTGCCTATGCAACAACGCAAGGAAAAGCTTTAATTGGTTTTACAATGTATGACAGACAAATAAAATTTATGCTGCCGTTGCCAATGCAAGAAGAATTCGAATTAACACCTACAGGAAGGCTGAGAACAGAGAGCAGTAAATATGAGGCTTGGGAACAGGCTTGCCGCCAAAGGTGGAGAGCTTTAAATTTAGTTATTAAAGCAAAATTGGAAGCGGTTGAGTGTGGTATTTCTGTGTTTGAAGATGAGTTCATGGCAAATATAGTCTTACCCGGAGGACAAACGGTAGGTGATTTTATGAAACCTCAAATAGAACAGGCATATTTAAGTGGAAATATACCGCATATGCTACCAATGCTTACGGAATGAGTTGAAAGGGGTAAAATGATGTTAAAAGAAATGCTGAAAAGCTGTAAAAAGAACAAAACCATTATAATCGATTATTTTGGAGAACAGAAATTCTTATCAGATGGATATACAATGATATGTATGGATGCTGTTGCACCAGAGTGGACCGATGAGGATTGTGCAGTATATTTGGAGCTTTCAGAAGAAGACAGAGAATCATATGTTATGAAAAACATTGATATTATCGATGAGAAAACAAAGTTAAGAATCAAAGAATATATATCTGCAGAAAAATTAAGGTTTTCGCTCAATCTTGACGGACTACCTGTTCAGCCTTTTAAGTTACAAGGTGGTGAGCTGGTGTTCTGTGATATGACAAAGTTGAGGATATTCAAAAACGAGCATCCCAAAGTGTATTATTTTTCGGATGAGAGAAAACCCAAAATGTATATTTCCGTAAATGGGGTTGTTATTGGTTCTGTTACGCCACTAAAGGTCAGCTATGATACAATGAAAGACTTTTGTAGAGAGTTGTTTCAAGGGGTAACAAAGTCAGAAGAAAGAGGTTTGTTGTGTGAAAATGAACAAATGAGCTTGATATAGGAGAATGAAGATGAATAATAAATTGAAACCTTGTCCGTTTTGTGGTGGAGATCCGATAACCAAAACATTTGAGCAAAGTGTTAAGATTGTTTGCTCCAACAATGAATGTGTTGGTAGTTACATATATAAATGGCATAAAACAGAAGAGGAAGCAAGGGAAGCATGGGAAAGGAGAGCTTGAAATGATTAACAAATTAAGAGCAAAGATTGCTGAACAACAGGCAGGGAAAGAAAAGACAGCTGTATATTTTGTAGGTGAGCAGATAAAGTACATATGCGAACAGGACTCTAAAGCCTGTGAGATTGTGCTACAGGATTTAGAAAATGAGAATATGAGTATATCAGAATGTGAAAAGAAGATACACGAATATGCAAACAAGAACGGTGGGTGTACTCCGCCTCCGGAAGCAGACAGAATTATAAGAGAATTTTATGGCATTTCAAATTCACAAACGATTGGGAATATGGCTGAAAAACCTAACGATTTCGTGGATTTATCAGACTTTATCTGACAATAAAATATGAATAATTTAATAATTACGAGGTAGAAAAATGAAAGAAGAAATTGATTATACAAAGCTCCTTCCGCAAGAACCGCCGGAAGGAATGCTTGAATACTTTATAGGAAAGGGATATTTAAACACAAACGGTCTTATATACCAGTCAGAATATGTTAGAAATCCTTTAACAGAAGAAAATGAAAAAATGGTAAAGCTAAAATGTTCTGCTTGTGGCGGTGAAATGTATGCAGAGTATGTAGGAGCAGGAGGTTGTTCGCATGGTTATTCACCAGCGTCTTTTGGCTTTTGTCATCCTGAAACAAATGAGGGGGTTATATCATATAACGATATACTATGTCCTATGTGTGGAGAAAAGGTGAGAGCATATCATCTTAACTCTTTTTATAACAACACAATACTTGTAGATAGCATCCGGCCTATAAATATTATTCGTATTGGTAATGATGTTGCAATGTTAAAATGGGAAGTTAAGAAAAGGATAACTAAACAAGGTGGAGTTATATATGAAACAGAACCTTATGAGGGATATATTTTTACCGGCAGAAAGTGTGTTAAGGTTGTAGGTTATAGATGGTGTTTTTATGCAAAATCATACACAGGCAAATGGAATCAGCTAAAACGCTGTACGGACCAGATGGGAGAAGTTGACAGAAAATTAATATATAACTTTGATATGAAACTGTTAGAGGGTACAGTGTTAGAAAACAGTAAGCTTGATAAATACTTAAAAAGTGATAAGACAAGCTATCCTGTTACATATTTAAGAGTTTACCAAAAACATAAGAACATTGAAAACCTTGTTATGCAAGGAGCAGGCCGATTAGTGAGTAATGCAATATACAACAGACATCATAAATACTATAGAAACGAATACGCATCAGACATCAACGGAATTGATTGGAAGGAAAATTCACCTTTTAAAATGCTTGGTCTTAATAAGTCAGAATTTAAGACAGCTGTAAAAGATAAATGGCTTTTTGAAGATGTTGAATTTTATAAGGAAGCAAAAGACAAGGGAATAACACCTGAACTGATAAAGGAATGTGTGAGGGAAAGCTATTATCAAATTAAAAAGCTGTTTAATTGTGAATATGAGGACAATATACCAAGAGTTATAAGGTATTTAAAAAAGCAACGGATAGTGTGTGATAAATATGATATCGATGTTCAGTATCTTATAGACTATTGGGATATGAAAAAAGCACTTAATGAAAGTGTTAAGGATTTAAAGGTTAGATATCCACAGAAGATTGTTGATGCACATGACGAGGTAATGCGCCGACAGAAATATGAAAAGGATCTGAAATTGGCAAAGTCTTTTAAGGAACGATTCAAGAAACTTAGCAAATATTCTTTTGATGATGGTAATTTGATGATTATTCCTGCAAAGGATGACCACGAATTATATATAGAAGGAAAACTTTTAAATCATTGTGTGCACAGATATTCGGAAAGTCACGCTAACGGTAAAACAGCTATATTCTTTATAAGACATTCTGCAGAGCCTGAAAAACCATATTTCACATTGGAGCTTGACGAAAAGGAAATAAAGGTAAAGCAGAACAGAGGAAATCATAATTGTGACAGAACAGAAGAGGTTGTTGAATTTGAAAAGGTATGGCTTGAGCATATCAGAAAAGTAAAGGAAAGGGAGAAGAAAAATGTCAAACGAAATAATGAAGCAAGAAAATCAGCTTGAGGATGTACATAAATCGGAGAGAAATATTGAGATAGTAACAACTGAAATAAAGACTCTATGTGAACAGGCAAGAGCGCTGGCTCTCTCTTATGCTATAGAAATAGGCAGAAGGCTTGATGAGGCTAAGGGAATGTTATCACACGGAGAATGGAGCGAATGGCTCAAAAATGAGGTTGACTTTTCACAGAGTACGGCCAATAACTATATGAAGTTGTTTGAAGAGTATGGAGATATGCAAATATCAATTTTCGGAGCAGAATTAAAATCCCAAACGCTTGGGAATTTGAGCTATACCAAGGCTTTAAAGCTCCTTTCAATACCTGCAGATGAGAGAGAAGATTTTGTTTCGGACAACAATGTTGAGGATATGAGCGTCAGGGATTTGGACAAGCTCATCAAGGAAAGAGATGATGCAATAAAAAGGGCCGAGGAATTAGAGGAAATAGAAAGGGAAAAGGACGAAGCTCTCAGCCATCTTGACGCAGTGTTAAAAGAGGTTGAGGAATATAAAACAAAGTATGACAATGCCAATGGTGAGATTAATACCCTCAATGAAAAACTTGAAAAGGCTAAGCTGGCAGAGAAGAAAGCTAAGGAAAAGGTAAAAGAACTAAAGGATAATCCTGAAATATCGGATGATGTTATGAGTAAAATTACAGCTGATGCAGAGGCAAAGGCAGCAGAAGATGCTAAGGCTGAAATTGAAAAGCAGATGGCAGAAGCTAAAAAGAATTTAGAGGATGCTTTGAAAGCAAAGGAAGCAGCAGAAACCAATGCTTTGATAATGCAGAATAAGATTGATGAGCTTGAAAAGAAGGTCCAGCTGTCAGACCCAAAAGTGACCGAATTTAAAACGATATTTGAACAGGTGCAAAGTGACCTGTCAAAATTGGATAAGGCTTTAGAGCAAATAGAAGACGATAATATAAAGGAGAAATTATCAAAGGCTATTGCAGCAGTTGTCGGAAAGTACATAATAAAGGAAGTATAAAAGAGAGGATTTAAAACGGCTGATTTGATGCCGTTTTAAACCTTGTTTATTAGGCTAAATTTATTAACCTATATATTATAGTAGAAAGATATATACAAAGGAAAGGGTGAGAGGATGCCATATCTGGAGAAGAGAATTATTACACCACATAAGACATATGTCAAAAAGGTAAAATGCTGGTGTTATAATCATGAGTCTATAAGGGGAAAAAGGAAAGTAAGAAAGTTTGCTACATCAGAAAGCAAGGCACACAGAAATAAGAGAGCAGCGCTTGACAAGATTAAGTATGAGATAGACACAAACTTCACAACAAAAGATTATTGGGTTACTCTCACCTGGAGTAAGGACAGTGTCCCTGAAACACCCTTGGAAGCGCATAAGGAATTGATGAAAATATTGGCAAAGATTTTAAGAGTGCAAAAAAAGAAAGGTATTCCGTTGGTGTACTATGTTAAGACAGAAGCAGGAGAAAATCAAAGAGTGCATCACCATATGTTTATAAAAAACAATGCTGAATTTATAAGCTCTTTGTTTGAACTTTGGAAGGGTAACGGAAAGATACACGA
>JAZNOH010000184.1:0-10478 GCA_045580715.1 Clostridia bacterium | reverse complement strand
ATCACTTAAAAATTCCGACATCAATATTGAAGAATATCCAATTGCACAACCAACCTCCAAAATTCTCAGAGGTCTTTTAACAGCACATAAAACTGACAATAACTGAGCAGTTTCAGGCTGAACAATCGGAACAGAATTTTTTTCGGCATATTCCTCAAGTTCCTTTAAAAATCCATCGTGTTTGGGAGTTTCATTTCTAAGATACTCTGTTATATATGGATACACTATGGCATCTTTATCGTATTCAACCATCTATTACCTCACCTATTGCTTCTAATAATTTTTCTTTTGCTTCTTCAATAGAGATTATGCCAACAGTAATTCCTGCTGCCATCTCATGTCCTCCGCCACCAAGCTTTTGAGCTATTTCTCCAACATTATATCTGCCATTGGAACGAAGACTTATTTTTGTTTTCTCTGCAGTTTTTTTGATAAACGCAGCAACCTGTGTTCCCTCTACTCCTCTCGGAATATTGACAATATTTCCTGTATCCCTTTCTGATACATTAAATCTGTCTAATACATCTTCATCTGCCCATGCCAATGTTACCTTCCCATCAAAGTAGCTTTCAAGATTATTCATAATATAACCTCTCAATTTCACAAGCTCAATCGGGTCTGTATCAAAAATTCTTCTGCATACATCAGCGTGGTCAAAGTCATATTCCATAAGCTTTGATATAACTAATGCAGTGCCAGGCGATGCACAACTATATTTTAAGCATCCTGTATCACCCATAATACCACAATACAAAAACTTAGCCATTTCGGAAGTTATGTTAGTCCCCATTTCACAAAGTAAATTATATACCATTTCGGATGTTGAGGACATATTACCATCAATCATATTTTCATCACAATATCCTAAATTTGTATAGTGGTGGTCAATGCAAATTGATTTTTGTGAATTATTAAAAATTGATACTCTGTTCCCAAGCCTTGATAAATCTCCTGAGTCAAGACAAATGACAAGCTCATAGCTTTTTTGAGTATTATCATAAATAACATAGTCATCACTCAAAAATGTTAGCCTTTTTTCAACAGGCTTATCAACATAAAAAACTGCATTTTTACCCTTTTGTTTAAGCATTTTGAGCATTGCAAGAGAGGAGCCGAGAGCATCGGCATCCTCATCTATATGCGATAAAACTGCAACTTCTGTTGCATCTTCTATCATTTTTATAATCTTTTGCATAGATTAACCCTCTTTATTTATATCTCTTAGCATTTGTGTTATTTTTGAGCCATGCTCTATTGAATGGTCAAGCTCAAAGATGAATTCAGGTGTATGACGAAGATTTAATCTGTGTCCGATTTCTCTTCTTATAAAGCCACTTGCACTCTTTAATCCTTTAAGAGCATCCTTTTGAACCTGTTCATCACCAAACACACTAATATATGCTTTTGCATAGCTCAAATCGTTTGTTACATTAACTGAAACAACGCTTGTTAACATAGGTATGCGACTATCTTTTAGTTCTCTTATTATAACTGCCAATTCACGCATAACCTCTTCATTTATTTTATTAATTCTCTCTTTAGCCATAAATTATCTTTCTATTTCCTCCATAATGAAACATTCAATAATATCAGCTTCTTTAATATCATTAAAGTTCTCGATACCGATACCACATTCAAATCCGTCGGCAACCTCTTTTGCATCATCCTTAAATCTCTTTAAGCTGTCAATTGAGCCTTCATGAACAACGATACCGTTTCTCACAAGTCTTATCTGACCGTTTCTTGTAATTTTACCGTCTGTTACATAAGAACCTGCTATTGTTCCGACACCAGAAACCTTAAATGTTTGTCTTACTTCAGCGTGACCGATTACAACTTCTTTAAATTCAGGGTCTAACATACCCTTCATAGCTGCTTCAATTTCTTCGATTGCCTGATAGATAACTCTATAAAGTCTTATATCAACATCGTGCTGTGATGCGGCAGCTGCAGCACCTGCATCCGGTCTTACATTAAATCCTACGATAATAGCATTTGATGCATTTGCAAGCATAACATCAGACTCATTAACTGCTCCCACACCGCCATGAATTGCTCTTACTCTTACCTCTTCATTAGATAACTTTTCCAATGATTGTTTAACTGCTTCAACTGAGCCCTGAACATCTGCTTTAATGATAACATTAAGTTCCTTCATATTTCCCTCATCAATCTGTGAGAACAAATTATCAAGAGAAACCTTAACTGTTGCATTGAACTTTGTTTCCTTTTCATCGTGTTTTCTGCTCTCGGCAACATCACGGGCAAGCTTTTCATCCTTAACAACTCTAAATGTGTCACCACCTGAAGGTGTTTCTGAAAGTCCCAAAATCTCAACAGGAGTTGACGGACCTGCAGTTTTAATTCTTCTGCCTTTATCATTAACCATTGCACGAACATGACCAACTGCTGTTCCTGCAATAACAATATCTCCAACATTAAGTGTTCCATCCTGAACAAGAACTGTTGCAACAGGACCTCTGCCCTTATCAATTTTCGCTTCAATAACTGTACCCTTTGCCGCCTTATCAGGATTAGCTTTTAATTCTTTCATGTCAGCGATAAGAAGCACCATCTCCAAAAGATTTTCAATATTGATACGCTGTTTTGCAGAAATTTCAACACAAACAGTATCTCCACCCCATTCTTCTGGAACAAGCTCGTGTTCAACAAGCATCTGCTTAACTCTTTCAGGATTAGCTCCCTCTTTATCTATCTTGTTAATTGCAACAACAATTGTTACACCTGCAGCTTTTGCGTGGTTAATTGCTTCAATTGTCTGAGGCATAATTCCGTCATCCGCAGCAACAACCAGTATTGCCACATCAGTAACCTGGGCTCCTCTTGCTCTCATAGTAGTGAATGCTTCGTGTCCAGGAGTATCTAAGAATGTGATATCTCTGTCATTTAATCTCACGCTATAAGCACCGATATGTTGAGTAATACCACCTGCTTCTGTGTCTGTTACAGATGTGTTTCTTATAGCATCAAGCAATGATGTCTTACCATGGTCAACATGACCCATAACAACTACAATAGGAGAACGAGGTTTTAAATCTTCAGGCTTATCCTCTTCTTCTTCAAAAAGAATATCCTCTTTTGTTATTATAACTTCCTGCTTAACTTCTATTCCATATTCATCAGCAATCAATGTTGCTGTATCAATATCTATGCTCTGTGTTATAGCAGCCATAACACCAAGCATCATAAGCTTTTTAACAATTTCTGCAGCAGGCTTACCAATTTTTGAAGCAAACTCACCAACAGTAATTGTTTCAGGAATTTCAACAAGCTTTGGAGATGTGTCAATCTTAACAGGCTTTTGAGATTTTTTCTCATCATTCTTAGCCTTTTCCATCATTGCCACATTCTTTTCGTTTCGTGCCTTTTTCTTTTTCTTATTCCTTTCTCCTTGCATATTATGCATATCATCAGAAACCATACTCTCAAGGCGTTCCCTTGTTTCCATTTTGTCGATTTCAAGAGTTGATGTTCTTGTATCGACATATCTTACCTTCTGGTCCTCAACAACCTTGATTTTGTTTTCTTCATTCTCTTCAAACTTAAGTTCTATTCTTTCACCTTTTTCTTTAGCTTGAACAGGTCTTTTTACATCATTTTTCCTTGTCTTTGGTTTTTCCTTTTTCTCTGGGGCAGCCTTTTTAGGTGTTTCCTCTTTTGATTCAACCTTTTGTGCAGCTTCAACTTTCTTTTTAGAAGGCTTTTCCTCTGTTGTCTTTTCTTTTACTTCTGCCTTTTTCGCCTTTTCTTCATTTGGCTTCTCTTCATCCTTAAATTCAGGCTTTTTAACTGTAGGCTTTTCAATTATTTCATCACCCATATCATAAGCCTGTGTGTATATATCCAAAATAAGTCCAAGATGCTCTTCGTCCAACAAAGAAGCCCCTGATTTCAAAATAATATCAAATTCAGCAAGCTTTGTTATGATTTCTTTGCTTGTTACTTTTAAATCCTTAGCAATTTCTTGCACCTTAACATTTGACATTGCCATATTTATTCACCATTCCTTCCTAATTGCAATTCGGAAAATTTCTTTAAGATAGCTTCTGTAAAACCTTTGTCATTAATTGACAAAACACTTCTCTGGCTTGATGCTCCTACAATATTACCCAACTCACTTTTTGTAAAACACTTAATATATCTAATTGAGTAATGTGTGCAAACATCTGTTATTGCTTTTAATCCCGTATCAGATATGTCATTTGCTATAATAATTAATTCCGACTTTTTTGCTCTTATTTCCTTTTCGCATTGCTGGGCACCTGCCACAATTTTTCCTGCTTTTTTCGCAAGACCAATCATACCCTTAACTCTATTTTCCAATTCTATTTTCCAACTCCTCAAAAAATTCATCAGGTACCTTTGATTTTAATATATTCGAAAAAACCTTTCTCTTTTGAGCTAATAAAACACAATCTTTATTCCTACATAAGTATATTCCGCGACAAAGTTCTTTTTGTTTATCATCAATCAAGAGTTCATTATCCTTTAATATAACTCTTATCAGCTCAGATTTTTCAAACATATTGCGGCAACCACCACACATCCTAAAAGGTATATGTTTATTTTTTTTCATTATTCTTCTCCGACAGTATCAGCATCAGGCTTTCTTATATCAATTTTCCAGCCGGTTAGTTTAGCTGCAAGTCTTACATTTTGTCCCTTACTTCCAATAGCTAAGGATTGTTGATGTTCAGGAACAGTTACAACTGCTGATTTTTCCTGTTCGTTAATCTCAACGGACAAAACTCCTGATGGGCTTAAGCTTGCAGTAATCAATTCAACAGGGTCTTCACTCCATTTTACTATATCAAGCTTTTCTCCTCTTAATTCATCACTAATTTGGTTTACTCTGATACCATTTCTTCCAATACATGAGCCTTGCGCATCAACATCAGGATCGGTTGAATAAACTGCAATTTTTGTTCTTGAGCCTGCTTCTCTTGCAATACTCTTAATTTCTACAAGACCATCTGCAATCTCAGGAACCTCTCTCATAAATAATCTTCTCACCAAGTTTGGATGAGTTCTTGAAACAACAACCTGTGTTCCCTTGTTTCCTCCTCTTACCTCACTAACATAACATACAAGACGCATATTAGGAGCATAGTGTTGTTTTGGAGGTTGTTCGCTCTTTGGAATTTCATCAACAGGAAGCAGTGCTTCAACAACCTCTGTTCCCTCATCCTTTTTAATCTCAACCTCAACAAAAACTCTGTTTTCTTCGTCAATTCTTCTTATTCTGCCTGTAACAATATCATTTAAAATCTTTGTTGAGTTAGCATAAACCTGTTCTCTTTCTGCTTCTCTGATTTTCTGAGTTATAATTTGTTTTGCGTTCATAGCCTCAACTCTGCCAAAATCTCTTGGAGTAACCTCTAATTCAACAATATCTCCAACTTCATATTTAGCATTAATTTTTCTTGCCTCATCTAAAGAGATATACAATCCCTCTTCTTCAGCCTCTACCTTTTGGGCAACTTCTTTTTGTGCGATAACCTTAAACTCTCCTGTTACTCTGTCAAGATTAACTCTGACATTCTGTGCTGCATTAAAATGCTTTTTATAAGCTGTTACAACGGCAGTTTCCAATGCATTTAAAATAAAATCAACATCAATGTTCTTCTCTTTGCACAAATCATTCAGTGCTAAAATCAACTCCTGAGATTGATTAACCTCAGCCTTTTTACCTCTTCTTTTAACCTTAGTATCACTCATTTTCAAAATCCATCCTTCCCTAATTTATATTTCAAAATATAATTTTATATAAACAGCTTCATTCAAAGGAATTTTTATTTCCTTATCATCTGCCAAAACGGTTACGACTTTATCTTCGTACATCTTTAAAATTCCGACAAACTCTTTTTTTGAGTCAATCGCCTTATATAGCTTCACCGAAACCTTTTTACCAATATAGTGTAAAAACTCTCTCTCGGTTTTAAGCTTTCTTTCAACCCCCGGAGACGATACCTCCAAGATATAAGCCTCTTTGATAGGGTCAATTTTATCAAACTCTTTTTCAAATGCTCTTGAGAACTCCTCACATTCATTCAGTCCTACACCTGAGGGTGTGTCGATAAAAAGCCTTAGATATCTGTCATTTCCTTCTTTTTTATACTCAGCGTCAACAACAAAAAAACCGAGTTTTTCAGCAACAACATCTGCCACTTCAAGAGCTTTACTCTCTATTGCATTTGCCATTATAACTCCTTTCTGCAAGTCCATACTCGCAACAACATTAAAGAGTGGACTTTCGTCCACTCTTTTGCCCTTTTTATTAACTTATACATATTATACCACAAATAATTATAGAATTCAAGTCTTTTTTTATTTTTTTTCGCAAAGATATTTCATTATATCACTTCTTGTAATGATACCTATAAAATAATCTCTGTCATCAACCACAGGCACATAGTTTTGTTCGATAGCTCTTGACAACAGCTTATCCATATCAGCTGTTATCTTAACTGGTGGATTTTTACCCTTTTTCATTATGTGCGAAACCTTTACCTCTTCTAATTTTTCGATTTCAACAGCATAATCCTCAGCTTCCTCTGCGTTTTCGCCTCTTACTATATACCACAAAAAATTACCCTCGCTGACGGTTCCCAAATACTTCCCTTCCTTATCTAAAACAGGAATTGAAGAATATCCGTGATAACTCATTTTTTCAAGTCCTTGCCGAGCTGAATAATTATCATAAAGGTATGCAACTTCACTTTTAGGCTTTAAGAAAAATGCAATATTCATTTTAACCCCTCACTATTTATATAAGCTTTTGTAAAATAGTGTTATTTCTTTCCACAAACTTTGTCATAGACTCTGCATCAAGAGGCTTATTGCAAAGCATTGCCAAATCATAAATGTGCTCGCATACAAGCTTTTGCATATCCTCTTCTATTGTATCAAGCTTTTTGATAAGTCCGTTTTCAGTATTCAAAACAAGTGTATAGTCATCATTGAACATTCCACTCATTCCTGCAAACTGTTGACCATATGATTTGTAAATCTCCTGCATTCTTCGTGATTCTTCGCTGAGTGTCATAATTGCTGGAATTTTTGTATCACGAAGTGCCTTAACACTAATTTTTAAAGCTTCATTATTTAAATTCTTCTTAAATTTTTCAATTATGGAATTACTTTTTTCCTCACTTATTTCTTCACCACTTGTCAATTCATCTGAAATCTTTGCATCAACACGCATAAATTTCACACCATTTTCTTTTGACTCGATAAAGGATATGAAATGTGAATCAATCATTGCAGGAAGATAAACCGCATTTATGCCCTGCTCCTTTAACATCTTAACATACTGTGCCTGCTGAGCCTCATTGGATACATAATAAATTGTTTTATCTTCTTTATCTCCTATATAATCTGTTAATGTAATATAATTTCCATCAACATCCTTATAAAGCATTATATCCTTAACCTTGTCATAGAACTTTTCATCACGGATACATCCATACTTTATAAACATATTGATATCTTCCCAATATGTGTTGAACTTTTCTCTTTCCTTTTTGAAAAGCTCGCAAAGCTTGTCAGCAACTTTTTTTGTAATATGAGCAGAAATCTTTTTAACATATCCATCGTTTTGCAAAAAGCTTCTTGAAACATTCAAAGGTAAATCAGGACAATCAATTGTGCCCTTTAATAACATTAAGAATTCAGGAATAACCTCTTTAACATTATCGGCTACAAACACCTGATTATTATATAGTTTTATCTGTCCCTCATTTGTCGCGAACTCGTGATTTAGTTTAGGGAAATATAAAATACCCTTTAGATTAAATGGAAAATCTACATTCAAATGTATCCAGAACAATGGTTCGTTGAAGTCCATAAATACTTTGGTGTAGAACTCCTTATACTCTTCATCTGTGCAATCCCTAGGAGACTTTGCCCATAGAGGATTTATATCATTAATTGGCTTTTGTTCTTCCTCATTTTCTTTATTTTCTTCATTATTGGCAACTGCTAAATACACCTCAACAGGCAAGAAAGAACAATATTTATTTAATATTTGTCTTAGAGTAAATTCTTCTAAAAATTCCTTACTGTCCTCTGCAATGAAAAGAGTAATTGTTGTACCTCTTTCTTTTCTTTCTCCCTCACTCATTTCATATTCCATCGAACCATCGCAGAACCATTTTGCAGGCTTTGCTCCGTCTTTATATGACAAAGAATCGATCAAAACGCTTGTTGATGGCATAAAGGCAGAATAAAAACCAAGTCCGAAATGACCTATTATTCCACCATCCTCTTCATTCTCTTCCTTGTATTTTTCCAAAAAGTCAGATGCGCCTGAAAAAGCAATCTGAGTAATATATTTATCTATTTCCTCCTCAGTCATTCCAATACCATTATCAGAGATTGTGATTGTTTTTGCTTCTTTATCAACAATAACATCAACTCTTAATTTTTCATCTTCTAAAATTTTGGCTTCACCAATGTTTGAAAGTTTTTTCAACTTTGTTATAGCGTCACAGCCATTTGAAACCAACTCTCTCAAAAAGATATCTTTATCTGAATATAACCATATTTTTATAATCGGAAAAATATTTTCTGAATTAACTGAAATATTTCCTTTTGCCATTTTTATTCACTCCTGTTTTATTATTCACTATCATTTTAATACTATAACAAACATTTGTCAATACAAAATTAGCACTCTTAATAAAAGAGTGCTAATTTTTTACAAATTATTCATAATTAAGCATATCCTATAATTCCTCGTATTGATGCTTCTCCCGAAACAATCACTTTTTCCTCTCCATCAATTCTCACCAATAATCCACCTTCTGATGTGATGTCAAGTGCATATGCGTCAGTTTCACTGTTATTAATTATAACCTTAACATCCTTTTGGAGTGTTATACAGTTATTCTTATACTTTATAAGTATATCATCAAGACCCTTATTTAAAAATTCAGCATACAAAATGTCAAATTCATTTAATATTTCCGCTGCAATTTCAGTTATTTCATAATCTTTTCTGTTTTGAAGTTTTAAGGATGTGGCAATATTACTTATTTCATCAGGAAAGGATGAATTATTGACATTCACACCCACACCACAGACAACATAATCGATTTTCTCTTCATTCCCTGACATTTCACAAAGAATTCCAGCAATCTTCTTATTGTCTAAAATGATATCATTGGGCCATTTTATTCCTATGTTGGCATATCCCCTTAATGCATTAAATACAGCAAGACCAAAAACAAGCGTTATTGAAGAAATATTTTGAGGGCTTATGTCGGGTTTTATTAAAATGCTCATATATAAGGCATTTTCATCATTTGATTGCCAGACTCTTCCACTTCTTCCTCTGCCATCAGTTTGCCTTCCTGCAACAAATACTGTCCCACAAGGATAGTTTTTCTCTCTTTTTGCTAATGCATTTGTTGAGTCTGTTTCTTCAAGATAAACTACATTTTTACCAATGTGGATAGTTTCGAGTTGAGGTTTTAGTTTTTCACTGAAAAAATCTGACATTTACATTCTCCTTATTTTATGATTTTCTTCGCCTCAAGATAAAATCTTTTTTCGTGAGCTTCTCCCATCGAGAAAGTTTTTCTTGGCAATGCACCATCTTTGATTACAGTTATGAACAGTTCGTTTTTCTTCATTACAGGCAACAAAAATCCCATATTACCTTTCATAGTTCCAAGTCTTCTCGTAACATCATCACCATGAATATAATCAACTTCACCGCCATTATTTTTTATGTAATCATCAATAAAATTCTGTAATGTTCCGACAGATAAACTGCTTGACGGATTTTTTACATACACTTCTCTTTCTCCATTTTCGCTAACAGCAATAAATTTTTGTCCTCCATTATCTGAATATGAGATTTCATAATATTTCTCGAGTTCATTATAGAATTTTTCTTCATCAACATCAAACACTACTCTGTGAATAGGTTCAAATTCCAATGAATCATCGTGGAGATTTACAATTTCACAAAGTGCAAATCTTGCAGGGTGGTCTTTTTTCTCATCCTCCGACAAGGTCTTTTTCAAGTTTTCCCAGCAAGTCTTTGCAGTTGCCAACGAGTGATTTCCGTCACCAACTGCAAAAATAAGTTTCGCATCAGAATTATCACCATATTTTGAAGAATATTCTTCCTCTAAAACATCAAGTGAAGAGATAATCTTGTCTGCGTCTTCATCAGCGATTTTGTAACCTTCTATATGACCGCCTTTTTTCATGAGTTCAAAATCATATACTTTTTCAAAATTGCTCTTTTTATGAGATAAACTTTCAATAATTGATTTTGTTCTGTCATCAATCAAAATCATAACATGAGGAAGTTCTAATTTTGCATTCTCTCTAATTTTTACCCTTGGGGGAATTCTTTCTAAAACTGTTCCCTCGGTAGCTCTCACATATGAGCCTGAACCTTTTGAAAAATCATATTCCTCCAAATCAATCATTCCGACTATTCC
>JAZNOH010000183.1:0-8898 GCA_045580715.1 Clostridia bacterium | reverse complement strand
GAAATCAGTGTATCAGTTGTTGATGAGGAAGAAATCAAATCACTGAACAGGGAATATAGGGAAAAAGACTCTGTTACAGATGTTTTGTCTTTTCCTATGTATGAATTTGATGAAGACGGAAATATCCTGTGTGATGAGTTTGACTTTAATGACGGAAGAATAGTTTTGGGTGATATTATCATATGTGCAAAAAGAGCTACTCTGCAAGCAACAGAATATGGACATTCATTTATAAGAGAAATTGCCTTTTTAACAGTACATTCTATGCTTCATCTTTTAGGTTATGACCACGAGCATTCAGAGGATATGGAACAGGAAATGTTTAAAAAACAAAAAGAAATTCTTGATAAAATGGGAATTTTGAGAGAATAAAGGAAGATTTCAAATGAAGAATAAATGCTTTGTTAGTAGTTTAAAAAATGCAATGTCAGGCATTATCAAAACGATAAAGAATGAAAGGAATATGAGAATACATTTATCAGTATTTAATCTTATTATAATATTTGCATATTTCTATGGACTTTCAAGAGCTGAATGGGCTGTTTTATTACTTACCTGTGGGTGTGTTGTTGGAGCAGAGCTTATTAATACTGCGATTGAAAAAGCAGTGGATACATCTACTGATAAAATATGCGAAACTGCGCGTGTTTCAAAGGATAGTGCAGCAGGTGCAGTATTGTTTTTTGCAATGACATCAATTCTGGTTGGTATTATGTTATTTTTTGATATTGATAAAATAGCAGATACGCTAATATACATATTTACGAATTTAAAGATATTAATCGGATGCCTTGCTATTGGTGTTTTGGACATCATATTTATAATTTTTGGAGGAAAAAAGAATGATTGAAAATAAAAAGGAATTTAAATCGGGATTTGTCTCGATAGTCGGAATGGCTAATGTTGGAAAGTCCACCTTGTTAAACAAGATTGCAGGACAGAAGATTGCAATTACTTCGGACAAGCCCCAGACAACGAGGAACAAAATTCTTGCAATATATACAAATGATGAGGAACAAATTATTTTTACAGATACACCTGGAATTCATAAGCCTCACAATAAGCTTGGGGAGGTTATGGTAAAGACTGCAAATGATTCTATGAACGAAACCGATGTTATAGTATTTGTTGTTGATGCATCAAAGGGTATTCAGGAGATGGAAAAAGAAATTGCTAAGGGTATATCAAAATTAGGTATTCCTTGTATTCTGGCATTAAATAAAATTGATACCTTGAGAAAGGATTTGCTACTTCCTATAATTGCAGATTATTCTTCAATATGCGATTTTGAAGCAATCATACCTATTTGTGCAAAAACAGGGGAGAGCCTTGAGATACTGATGAATAATATCAGACAATATATTAAAGAAGGACCTCAGTATTATTACGAGGATATGGTGACAGACCAGCCTGAAAAGCAAATTGCAGCAGAAATCATCAGGGAAAAACTGTTGTGGCTTTTAGACAAGGAAGTTCCACACGGAATAGTTATTGAAATTGAAAAGATGCAGGAAAAAGAAAACCTGACTGCCATAAGTGCAAGTGTATTTTGTGAAAAAATGTCTCACAAGGGAATTATCATTGGAAAAAATGGCGAGATGCTTAAAAAGATTGGCACAATGGCAAGAATTGATATTGAAAAAATGCTTGATAAAAAGGTCTATCTTCAGTTATGGGTTAAGGTTAAAACTGACTGGAGAAATAATAATTCACTAATAAAGAATTTTGGATTTGATTCATAAGGTGATGAAATGTCAACTATAAAAACAAAGGGAATTATCTTAAAGCAATCTGACTTTAAAGAGGCAAATCGTATTTTGACGATTTTCACAAAAGAGTTTGGGATAATAAATGCAGTTGCATATGGTGCAAAAAGCATAAGAAATAAGAACAGTGCATCAACACAGGTAATGACATATGCAGAGTTTATCCTTTTAAAAACAAATAAAGATATGATGAGCATTCAAAGTGCTGAAATAATTGATAGCTTTTTTGGGGTTAAGGAGGATATAGTAAAATTATCTTTATGTGTGTATTTTGCAGACCTTATATATTCTCTGTTAAATACAAATGCTCCTGATGAAGATATTTTATCACTCATATTAAATTCGGTGTATGCTCTTTCATATAAAGATTATAGTCTTGAAAAGGTTAAGGCGGTTTTTGAATTGCGGGCAATGGCATATGGGGGATATATGCCTAATATTTCCTGTTGTGTTAATTGTGGGAAAGTTGATGACATATCACATTTTAATTCAAAAAATGGTGGAATTATGTGCAAAAGCTGTGCTAAAATAGGTAGCATTCCGATTGATGCCGAAATATATCACACACTTTCATATATTTTGACTGCCGATGCAAAAAAAATGCTTTCATTTAATGTATCAGATGAGGTTATTAAGAAGCTTTGTGAGATTTCAGAAGAATATGTTTTAGAATATTGTGATAAAAAGTTTAAATCTTTAGAGTATTACAAACAAATAAATATAAATTAACAAAGGAGTGTTTTTGATGGATAGAAGAGATAAACAAAACTATTATCTTGATATTGCTCAGACTGTTGCTGAGAGAGGTACATGCATCAGGAGAAACTACGGAGCAATTATAGTACATAACGATGAAATTATATCAACAGGATATGTTGGTGCACCAAGAGGGAGAAAGAACTGCAGTGATTTGGGTTATTGTATAAGACAGCAGTTAAATATTCCCCGAGGAGAAAGATATGAAATGTGCAGAAGTGTTCACGCAGAAGCAAACGCAATCATATCTGCATCAAGACGCGATATGATTGGTTCAACCTTATATCTTGTCGGTCTTGAAGCAGAGACGGGAGATATAGTTGCAAACAGCTGTTGCTGTTCTATGTGCAAGAGAATGGTTATAAATTCGGGAATTAAAGAGGTTGTTATAAGAGATACTCTTGATGAATACAGGGTAATTAATGTTTCTGAATGGATAGACAATGACGAAAGTCTTGAAGGCAAAATGGGATATTAATCTTGTGAATTTTGTCTTAGTTTTCTGTATTTAACAGGAGATGTTCCTATTGCTTTTTTAAATGATGTTGAGAAATAATTACTGTCATTGAAGCCGCATTGTTCTGCTATTTTTGTAATAGGCAGGGTGGTTTCTGACAGTAATTTTTGCGCGTGAAGAATACGAACATATTTGATGTATTCGTTCAAACCTGTTTTAACTGTCTTTTTGAATTTTCTTGAAAGATGCGCTTCGCTTATTGAGAACTTATCACTAAGCGATTTTAAAGTGATGTTTTCTGTTATATTATTTGAAATGTATTCAGAAATTCTGTAGATAAATTTATCTGTTTCATTCAAAGGTTTTAATTCATCAGTTTTAAATCTGCACATTAATATTAAAAGCTCTTTTGTATAAGCTTCTATTATGGCATCCTTGTGAGGTCTGTTTTTTAAATGTTCCTTCTTTATCTTATCCAGAATTTCCCTTATTATAATGACATTACTATTTGGTATGCATATGAGCTTTGAGCGTGATAGAGTTTCTAAAACCTCATCCATTGATTCATCAAAAATATTATCCTCAAATGCAAGCAAAATTCTTTCATTATGCAAACAATCTTCGCTGTCAGTTTTGTGATAAACTCCTTTTGGAATAAATATAAAATCACCATTATGAAGATAAAAAATTTCGTCCTCAACAAAGAACTTTGTTTCTCCGTCAATAAGAAAATAAAGTTCATAGTCATCGTGATAATGAATAGGTGTGGATTTTCTTCTTTTTGTTATAAGGTCGTGTGAAAATCTGTCATTACGATATGTTATATAATTCAACCTGATATCCTCCTTTGTGATTTTATAATATTTTATCACATTAATTATATAAAAGCAATCAAAAATTTAAAGTTTTTTTCCAAAATAGTCAAAATATTAGAGGAAACCATAAAACTATTGATGTATAATAGTGGTGTATAATAAAGATTATATTAAGATACGGAGTGATAGAAATGTTTGAAAAAACTGTAAGATGTGAAAAGGTTATTCAATTTGGAGAAGGTGGATTTCTTCGTGGATTTGTGGATTGGATAATTCAAATAACCAATGAAACAACAGATTTTGATGCAAGCGTTGTTGTAGTTCAGCCTATCGAAAATGGTATGTGTGATGCATTGGAGAAACAAAACTGTGTTTACACTCATATTATGAGAGGGTTAAAAAATGGGGTTCCGACAGTAGATAAGAAGGTTATTGATTGTATATCAAGAACTGTTAAGCCATATGATGATTTCGATGCTTATTTAAATCTTTCAAAAAATCCTGATTTTAGATTTGTTGTTTCCAATACAACAGAATCAGGTATTGTTTATAATGAAAATGATAAAATTGAGGATGCACCAAATGTGACATTTCCTGCAAAGGTTACTCTTTTATTAAAGAAAAGATTTGAGCTTGGTTTGGGTGGTTTCATTTTCTTGCCATGCGAATTAATTGATAAAAATGGAGAAAATCTTAAAAAGTGTATATTAAAGTATTCTGACCTGTGGGATTTGGGAAATGACTTCAAGGCATGGGTGGAAAACGAAAACATTTTCTATAATACTCTTGTCGACAGAATTGTTACAGGGTATCCGAAGGACGAAAAAATCGATTTGGGATATGAGGACAATATGGTTAACACAAGTGAGATATTTCATTTGTGGGTTATCGAAGGACCGAAGTCAATTGTTAATGAATTCCCGTTTGATAAGACAGGCTTAAATATAATTGTGACAGACAATCTGGAAAGATATAGAACAAGAAAGGTGAGGATCTTAAACGGTGCTCATACATCAATGATTCCATATGCACTTTTAGAGGGTGTTGAAACTGTTGGGGACTGTATGGAAAATGAAAAGTTAAGTGCATTTGTTAAAAAATGTGTTTATGATGAGATTATTCCGACTCTTGACTTACCTGAGGAAGAATTATTGGATTACGCAGATAATGTTTTTGAAAGATTTAGAAACCCATACATAAAGCACCTTTGTTCATCTATTGCTCTGAATTCTGTCAGCAAATTCAAGGTAAGGGTTTTACCATCGCTTTTGGAATATATAAAGAGAACTAACCAAATGCCTGACAATTTGTTATATTCATTTGCAAAGCTTATTGAGTTTTATAAAACTGATATGACAAACGATGCTAAGGATGTAGAAGAGTTTATGAAAAAATCGGATGTTAAAGAAATTCTTGCAAACAAGAGCCTTTGGGATGAAGACTTAAGCTTTCTTGCAGAT
Source organism: Clostridia bacterium (assembly GCA_045580715.1). GTDB lineage: Bacteria > Bacillota > Clostridia > UBA1381 > UBA1381 > RGIG1988. The sequence continues at coordinate 3,644 of JAZNOH010000183.1, read as the reverse complement.
GAGATTATTGGGAGAATGGGAAAATGATTATAAATAAGCTTGATAATGTTGAGATTAATCTCGAAGACGGTCATAAATATGCGTTAAGGGACATAAAAAATGGTGAGAATATTATTAAATATGCAAATCCGATTGGCCACGCAATATGTGATATAAAAAAGGGCGAGCATATTCACTCTCACAACATGAAAACTAACTTAAAGGGAAATATCGAATATGAATATAATCCTGTCTTTACACCAATAGAGAAAAAGGAAAATTCAAAAACATTTATGGGATATCTTCGTGAAAATGGAGATGTCGGAATCAGAAATGATATCTGGATTGTGAATACAGTCGGATGTGTTAATAAGGTATCTAAAAAGCTTTCAGAAATAACAGGGGCGCTTCATTTTGAACATCCTTTTGGTTGCTCTCAGTTGGGTGGAGACCATAAAACAACTCAGCTTATATTAAGAGGTCTTGTAAATCACCCTAATGCAGGTGGAGTTTTGGTTTTGGGTCTTGGTTGTGAAAACAACAATATTGATGAGTTCAAAAATGTTCTGGGAGAATATAACGAAAAAAGGGTTAAGTTCTTGAATTGTCAGGACTTTGATGATGAAATAGAAGAGGGAGTAAGGCTTATTAATGAGCTAAAGGAATATGCAAATTCCTTTGAGAGAACTCCTCAACCAATTTCAAAGCTTAAACTTGGATTAAAGTGTGGTGGAAGTGATGGTTATAGTGGAATAACTGCCAATCCGTTAGTCGGCTCACTTTCTGACAGAATTATATCAGAGGGCGGAAGCTGTGCTTTGACTGAGGTTCCTGAAATGTTTGGTGCAGAGCATTTATTGATGCAAAGATGCAAAACAGAAGAAATATTTGATAAGACAGTTAAGCTTATAAATGATTTTAAGGACTATTTCACACGATATAATCAGGTGATTTATGAAAATCCATCACCAGGAAACAAGAAAGGCGGAATAACAACCTTAGAAGAAAAATCACTTGGTTGCGTGCAAAAAGGTGGTTTGAGTGAGGTTGTTGATGTCCTTGATTATGGCGACCAAATAACTAAAAACGGACTTTCACTTTTAAATGGTCCGGGAAATGATATAGTTGCAATCACAAATCTTACTGCTGCGGGAGTACATATGATATTATTCACAACAGGCAGAGGAACTCCTGTCGGAGGTCCTGTTCCAACAATAAAGATTGCCACAAATCATTCTTTGGCAGAGAGAAAAAAGAACTGGATTGATTTTGATGCATCACCTCTTTTGGATGGTGTATCAATGGAAAATTTAACAGATGATTTGTTGGATTATGTTTGCAGGGTTGCTTCTGGCGAAACCACGAAAAATGAGGAAAACGATTATAGAGAAATATCCATTTTCAAAGATGGAGTAGTGTTATAAGGAGGAATGTGTTATGGGAATAATCAATGATAAATTCATGTTTACCAATAAGCTTGGTAAGAAATTATATTTTGAATTCGCAAAGGATTTACCTATTATTGATTATCATTGTCATCTTTCTGCTGAAATGATTGCTGATGACTATATGTTCGAGGATGCATATGATTTGTTCCTTGGCGGTGACCATTACAAGTGGCGTCAAATGCGTACTTTAGGCGTGGACGAAGAGATGATAACAGGAAATGGGGACAGATATGAGAAGTGGTTAAAATTTGCAAGTGTTATGCCATACCTTATCGGAAACCCAATCTATCATTGGACTGCGTTAGAACTTAAGAGATACTTTGATATTGATGAACCTTTGAATGAAAAAACTGCAAAGAAGATTTGGGATATATGTAACGAAAAACTAAAACAAAAGGATTTTTCAGCAAAAAATCTTATATTAAGATCAAATGTTGAAACTGTTTGTACAACAAATGACCCTGTTGAAGATTTAGCTGCCCATCAAAAAATAAAAGCAGATGGATTTGGTACAAGAGTTTTGCCAACCTTCAGACCTGATAAGTTGGTTAATATTGAAAAAGAACCTTTTATTGATTATGTAAAATCAAATGGATTAAATACATATGAAGAAGTTGTTAGCTGGTTAAAGTCAAGAATTGCATATTTTCATGAAAATGGATGCAGACTGTCAGACCATGCACTTGACTATGTTCCTTTTGGAATTGGAAATGCTGAAGAAGTATTTAATAAAAAAATGCAGGGACAGGAAATTTCCGAACAGGAAGTTGATGTTTTTAAGACTGCAATCATTAAGGTCTGTGCCCAAGAATATACAAAGTTGGGTTGGGCAATGCAGTTACATATGAGTGCACTCCGAAACAATAACTCAAAGATGATGGAAAAATTAGGTCCTGATACAGGCTTTGACTCAATAAGCGATGTGTGTATTGCGGAAAATTTATCAAAGCTTATGGACACTTTAAATAAAGAGGACAACTTGCCTAAAACAATTCTTTATAATCTAAATCCAAAAGATAATTTTGTTCTTGGAACAATTATGGGTTGTTTCCAACAAGGACCAACAAAGGGTAAAATTCAGTTTGGTTCAGGCTGGTGGTTCGTGGACAACAGGGATGGTATGGAGGCTCAGTTAAGAGCACTTGGAAATCTTGGTGCATTGGGAACATTTGTTGGTATGCTTACAGACTCAAGAAGCTTTGTTTCATACCCAAGGCACGAATATTTCAGAAGAATACTATGTAATTTAATAGGTCAGATGGTTGAAAATGGGGAATATCCTAACGACAAGGAATATCTTGGTTTGATTATTAAGGGTATTTGCTATAATAATGCAAAAGAATATTTCAACTTCTAAATAAAAAAACAGAAAGGAAAGATATTATGAAAATTACATTCAGATGGTATGGGGAAAATGACCCTGTTACCTTGGAAAAGATAAGACAAATTCCTTGCGTCAGTGATATAACAACTGCTGTTTATAAGCCTGTCGGCGAGGTTTGGTCTGTTGATGAAATTAATGCGCTTAAAGATAGTTGCAACAAGAATGCAATGACTATGGAGGTTATTGAAAGTATTCCTGTCCACGAGGATATTAAGCTGGGCCGTGGAAAATGTGATGAGTACATAGAGGTTTTCAAAGAAAACATAAGACAGGTGGCAAAATGTGGCGTTAAGTGTGTTTGTTACAATTTTATGCCTGTATTTGACTGGACTCGTTCAAATCTTGAATGGAAAAATGAGGATGGTTCAACATCGTTGGTATATCACACAAGTGATGTCAGCAGTATGGACCCTACAAAGCTGACACTTCCTGGCTGGGATTCTTCCTATTCACCTGATGAGGTTAAGAATTTAATCGAGGAGTATAAAAAAATAGGTGTTGAAGGTTTGTGGAAAAACCTTGAGCATTTTATAAAGGAAATTATGCCTGTTGCAGTTGAGTGTGATGTCAATATGGCAATTCATCCCGATGATCCGCCGTGGGATATATTCGGAATTCCAAGAATTATCACAAATGAAGAAAACATTGATAGATTTTTAAGTCTTTATGATGATACTCACCATGGTTTGACATTGTGTAGCGGTTCTCTTGGCTGTACCAAAGCAAATGATTATACTGCTATGGTTAAAAAGTATTGCAAGATGGGAAGAATTCATTTTGCTCACATCAGAAATATTAAAATTCTTGATGATGGCTCATTTGAAGAAAGCGGC
>JAZNOH010000182.1:0-3584 GCA_045580715.1 Clostridia bacterium | reverse complement strand
TTATATCCGTAACAATCACAAACCTTTTTAAATTTCTCTTCAAGGTATTGCCACTTGTAACTATCTTGTGGCAACAAATCTTCAGTGCCCTTAGGCGCTTGAGTTATTAACATTAATTTTCAATCCTTTCAAAAATGCCATAATATATCACATTATATTTTATATTTTTATCCATCTTGTGTCAAGTGATTTTAACAAAAAATGTGATTTTTTGACAAACTGAATAAGCAGCAACACAAGATTTTGTGTTACTGCTTATAATTAATTTCTATCATCATACATTTTCATAGTTTCTGCAATTTCATCAAAACTATTACATTTTCCATTTTTAACATATAAATATGATGTTGTCATTCCGCTAATCAGGCAACTCTTTATATCAAGTTCACCCAAAAGTCCCGCACAGAAACCACTGTTAAAGTTATCTCCACCACCAGTAGTTTTCTTAGGATTTTCACATACAATACCCTGTACCTCAACTTCTCCACCATCGTAAACAGCAGCAGAACTATCTACAGGATGTATTACAACAGTTCCAATTCCTGAAAATTCTTTAATTGCTTTTGCGACAGGTAAAGAACCATTATATTCACCATCACACAATATTGAATGCATAACCATAGCTTCGCTCTTATTAAGTCCCAAATAAGTAGGTGCATAGCAGCTATATTTTCCAAACATTTTTAAAGCAGCTTTAATTTCTTCAGGCTGACGCTTTGCACAATCTGCAATATCAATATATATTTTTCTGTCCCTTTTTGAAAGTTTTGGCATGACTACTTCTAAGAATTTTTCATAAATTTCATGAAAATGAACTAAGTAACTCCAATTAACCAATGTGATAATATCTGCACCATCAAAAATTTTCACAAGCTCATCAACACTAATTCGCTCAATAAGGTCATTCCATCTCATTTGGCTAATCTTTTCAATATCACTCATAATAATTTTTCCATCACCAAATTCAAAAACATATGAATATCCAGGCTCACAAATGCTTATTGTCTTACAATTTGAATTTAATGAAAAGACAGGATGCTTATCAGGATAACCCATAGCTCCTACACATGTACAGTTAACTCCCATATTTGCAAGACCGTTTGCATAGTGAGGACCACATCCACCAAAATCAGTACTATTTACAATAAGCTCAATATTTCCACTTCTGCCTGCAAGACTTGTTATTTTTTCTCCAAATTGGTCAATAGTAGGAAAATATGTACAATTCTTTTCGTCAGTTCTTGTTTTGACAGGACGAATAATCAAGTCAACAAAGCCATCAAACCCTATACTGACAGTCTTTCGTTGTATCAATTCCTTTTTTTCTTTAAATTGTTCAGAATATTTCATAAGTATATCTCCTTTAAAATTTAATCTTATATTTCATAATCAATACAGCTTCTTTTTGATGTATAAGGTCTTACATACTTATCAGCCATTTCAACATGCTTAGGATGAATAGCATATTGCTTTAATGCATCAATACTTTCAAATGTAGAATCAAGCATCAAGTCAATATTTGAACTATCAAAATATGTTGTTTGTATATTTAAATCTATAAGTCCTGGTATCTGACCAACAAGACTCTCTAAATTTATTTTTGCATTTTTCTTAATTTCAGCCTTTTCTTCATCAGATAATTCATCTTTTAAGTTCCATAAAATAATATGTTTTACCATTTATTTTCCTCCATAATTAATTATTTTCTTCTTTTTCAAACAAAGCGCTTGCAAAATCTGTCGGATTAAATTCATCAAAATCATCAATTCCTTCTCCAAGACCAACAAATTTAACAGGAATATTTTGCTCCTTTGAAATAGGAACAACAATTCCTCCCTTTGCAGTTCCATCAAGCTTTGTTAAGATTATCCCTGAAATATCGGCAGCTTCTGAGAAAAGCTTTGCCTGATTTAATGCATTCTGTCCTGTTGCAGCATCAAGTACTAAAAGAATTTCTTTTGATGAGTCAGGCAGCTCTCTTTCAATAACCCTTGAAATCTTATTAAGCTCTGCCATAAGATTAACTTTATTGTGAAGTCTTCCCGCTGTATCGCAAATTAAAATATCAGTTCCTCTTGCTTTTGCAGCTTTACACGCATCAAAAACAACTGCAGCAGGGTCACTGTTCTCTGCTTGCTTAATTATATCACAACCACATCTTGTTGCCCATATATCTAATTGGTCAATAGCAGCAGCCCTGAAGGTGTCTGCAGCAACAAGTAAAACCTTATTACCTTTAGACTTATAGTAGTTTGCAAGCTTACCTATAGATGTAGTTTTTCCAACTCCATTAACACCTATAACCAAAATAACTGCAGGTTTATTCTCAATATTCATCTTGCAGTCTTGCTTTAGTAAAATCTCACTAATAATACTTTTTAATTCTTCTTTAACATCATTTCCATCAGATAATCGTTTTGATTTTGTTCTGTCTCTTAATTCATCAATAATAAATTCAGTTGTTTCAACACCCATATCTGACAAAATCAAAGCATCTTCAAGTTCTTCAAAGAATTCCTCATCAATTTTTACAAATGCTTTAAAAACATTATTAACCTGGTCAGATATAGATTCTCTTGTCTTGGTAAGACTATTTTTGAGTTTGTCAAAAAATCCCATTTATTATTCCTTTCTATTACTTAAGCATATCATCATCAACATCATCAATATGCAGTGATAGGAGCTTTGAGACACCCTTTTCCTGCATTGTTACGCCATACATAATATTGGAAGATTCCATAGTTCCTCTTCTATGTGTAATTACAATAAACTGAGTTGAGTTAAGATAATTTTTTAGATATGTAGCAAATCTTGATACATTAACATCATCTAAAGCTGCATCAATCTCGTCAAGGAAGCAGAACGGAGTTGGTTTAACCTCTAATATTGCAAACAACAATGCGATTGCAATAAAGGATTTTTCTCCACCTGAATAAAGATTGATATTTTGCAGGCCCTTACCAGGAAGCTGAACTTCAATTTCAATACCACTTTCCATTATTTCATCAGGATTAGAGAGATATAGTCTTCCCTTTCCTCCACCAAACAATTCATTAAACACTCGTGCAAATGCCTTATTAATTTCAACAAATTGCTTTTGGAAATGTTCCTCCATTAATTCTTGCATCGATGAAATCACTTTATTCAAATTATCCTTTGATTTCTCTAAATCAGCCTTTTGTTCTGTCAAGAAATCATATCTTTCTTTTGAGTTAGCATATTCCTCTATAGAATCAAGGTTTACACTTCCTAAAGCTTTAATTTTATTCTTTAGTTCCAAAACTCTCTGTTTTGTTTCATCATAAATTTCAACAGGGTTGGCTATTTGTTCTGCATCTGTCTGAGTCAACTCGTATTCATCCCATAGTCTGATAATTATAGATTCAGAATCGTTTTCATATTTAATTTGTTTTGCTTCTGCCCTTGATAGTTCCTGTTGAAGATTTATAAGTTTATCTGTCAAGTCCTTATTATCATTTGTTATGTCTTTTAATCCATCAACTATATTTTGCTTTTCCTTCTCAATTAATTCAATTTGAGATTTGATTGTAGAAGAAATATTCTTTATATCTTCAATTTCAAGT
>JAZNOH010000181.1:0-4922 GCA_045580715.1 Clostridia bacterium | reverse complement strand
GCCTTCACCATATTCATCTGTCTGAATTTCCATTGCATAGCTTTTTGAAACAGTTGAGATTTTATCTGCATAAGCCAAGCCACCCTTTAACAAATTCGCATCATCATAGTATTCTAATTTATCATCTGAAAAATAGTAGTCACTAATACCCATAAAATCTTTAATCTTATCCATATTCCATCTACCCTGATATTTCAGATTATGAATAGACATAACTGTCTTTATCCCCTGATAAAACGGATTGTCTAAAAAAGTATCCAAAAAAACTGGTATGGCTGCTGTTTGCCAATCATTACAATTTATGACATCAGGTTTAAAGTCAATGGTTGGCAAAATAGATAAAACTGCTTTTGAAAAGAAAATAAACTTTTCACAATCCAAGTGAATATAATCATAAGGCTTATCACCGTTAAAGTAGAATTCATTATCAATAAAATAGAAAATACATCCTTCATGCACAAGCTTGAAAACTCCACAATATTGTTTTCTCCACCCCATATCAATATAGATATGATTAATATACTCCAATTTTTCCTTGTATTTTTTATCCATACATCTGTATAATGGAATTACAACCCTTGCATCCATTCCTTTTTGATTTAAGGTAATAGGCAAAGAGCCTGCAACATCTCCCAAGCCTCCTGTTTTAGCAAAAGGGCTCGCCTCTGAACTAACATAAAGTATATTCATAATACACCTATCCTTTCATAATAAGATATTTGTAATAGCTCTTTAATTATATAGCTTCTCTATATATTTTATAACATAATATGTAATATGTCAAATTCCAATTTTATATAAAAAATCGTTCTGCAATCAATACAGAACAGATTCTTATCAATATACATTATATTCAGCTTTAATCTTCTTATATGTATTTATGCAAAATACAAGTTGTAAAAGCAGTGTTATAAACCACGATACAGGATATGAAATATACAACGAAAATGGAGTCTGATAAACTTTGAATATTGTATAAATCCATAATATTCTTATGCCACATACACCCAAAATTGAAACAACCATCGGTTTTAGTGACTCTCCCATACCTCTTGTAGCTCCGACAATAGTTTCCATTAGCCCACAAAGGAAATAAGGTGATAATATGACTATAAGTCTGTTAATTCCACTACTTATCACAGCTTCTTTTCCAGGTGCATAAAGACTCAAAAGTGGTCTTGAAAACACAAGTAATAATCCACTTGAAATTAATCCAATTATAAACACCTGTAAGCATCCTAAAGAAATTACCTTTTTAATTCTTGATATTTTCTTCGCACCAATATGTTGACCGACAAATGTGAGCATTGATTGGTGCGTTGCATTCATAGCAGTATAAGCAAAACCTTCTATATTAGCTGATGCAGAGTTGCCTGCAACAACAACTGAACCAAAAGTATTTATTGAAGATTGAATTAAAACATTTGATATTGAAAATATCATACCCTGAAGCCCTGCAGGAACTCCAATCTTTAATATACCAATTAACATTTTACCATGTATTTTAAGCTTTTTTATATAAAATCTGCAATTTGTACTTGATTTCATCAAATATGAAATCACTAAAACAGCAGAAATTACTTGCGAAATTATAGTTGCCCACGCAACCCCATCTGCTCTCATTTTAAAACACATAACAAAAATAATATTAAGAATAACATTAATTATTCCTGATATTGCTAAATATGTAAGAGGGGTTTTCGTATTTCCCTCTGCTCTTAATATTGCAGCGCCAAAATTATATACCAGATTTGCAGGCATACCAAGAAAAATTATTTTCATATATAATGATGCTTCATCAAGGATATCAGAAGGTGTCTGCATAATTTCAAGCACGGTTCGTGAAAACATAACCCCGACTATCGTAAGAAAAGCTCCTCCGATAAGTGCAACCATTATAGAGGTATGGACTGTTTTTTCTATACTCTCCCTATCCTTCTCTCCTATATATCTTGCAACACATACACTCGTACCTGCTGATAAACCCATAAACAAATTAATAAAAAGATGTGTTATTGATGAGGTTGAACCAACTGCCGCCAACGATTGACTTCCCACAACTCGTCCAACAATTATTATATCTGCAGCATTATATAAAAGCTGCAAAACACCTGTTAAAATAACAGGTATTGTAAAATAAAGCAAGTTTATAAAAATCGAACCATTTAATATATCGGACCTTTTATCTGGCATAACAACACTCTTTCCTTATATTTGTTTTCTAACAATCGTATATTCATCTCCGTACTTATAATACGGGCAATTATAGAATGAATTTTGCATAAATTTATACATTTCATCCTCATCCAAATTCATTGAACAAGTATAACATTCATACTCATCATCATATACAAAATATATGCAACTATCACAGCTTGTCTTTTTCATATAAGTATCTTACATTCCTTTTATAATTATATATTCTATCTATATTTTAATATATATCATAATAAAAAACAACCCTAATTCTACACTAAATTTAATGAAATAATTTTATTTTTTTATACATAATTAAATAACGCTGTCTGAATTTATCAGACAGCGCCCCTTTACCTATACAGCAATGAATATTCAGGCTTTAAATATCCATATAGCTCAGAATATGGAATTATAAATTCAACAAAACCTCTTGCATAATATGATAGTTCATATGGAGGGTAAAAAATTACTAAGCCCTTATCATCAAAATAAAAGCATTCATTTTGCTTATCGGTTATAACAGGCTTTTCCCATAGGTCAGAATACATTGCATCCTGTGACAACTTTTCTAACTTTGAATTGAGTAGATCAACATATTTATCGTCAATAAACAAATCCTCTAACAAGATTATCTTTGAATTACTTACATCTACATTTAAAATCCTTCTGTCGGATGCACCATATGCACCTTGAGTGTATTTGTATATCTCTCCTACCAATGAAAACAAGCCATTTTTGTTATATTTTATTTCATTTTTCATCTCAAGCTTGCTCTTACCTGCTCTGTTTTCTATAGAACTATTTGATATGTCTATAAATGAATTTAACAATTCCTGAGAATAATCTTCATAATCATCGTTAATTTCATCGTTTAATTCTTTTGTTCCCAATCCACGAAAGCTTGGGATTTCGAGGTATATGATTTCATTATCCGTCTCATAATCCTTGCTTGTTAATTCCATTTTCACTTTATTTGATGCACAGGAACACAAGGTAATTGCTAAAGCTACTGTTAAAATTATTTTTATTATAGGATTATGCAAATCAAACCACCACTTCCCTCATTAATAATTCGTGAAAGTGTTTCCTTTAATTTCATTCTTGATTCCTGAGGCATCTTAGATAGCTTTGTATGTAATCCGTCATTCACTAATTCATATAATGATTTACCAAATATGTTAGTCTCCCAGATTTTTGACGGATCACCCTCAAAATCAGACAGAATATATTGTAATAGTTCCTCTGATTGCTTTTCAGTTCCGACAATCGGGCTAACCTCTGTTTCAATATCTGCCCTGATCATATGTATACTTGGTGCTGATGCCTTTAGCTTCACACCAAATTTGCCGCCTTGTTTTATAATCTTTGGCTCTTGTAAAGTTAATTCATTCAGCTGAGGAGAAACAATACCATATCCGTTTTCATAAACCTCATTTAATGCATACTCAATTTTCTTATACTCATTTTTCATCTTAGCAAGCTCAGCTATAACATCAACTAATTTTTTTTCATTTTCTATTTCAAGTCCTGTTATCTCACCAATAATTTTATAAAACAATGTTGCCTCAGGCTTAACTTCAACATAAACCTTGCCTTGACCCAAGTCCATTCCATCAATTTCAACATCTTCAAGATAAGGACACTTCCTCATACACGAACAAAACTCTCTTGAATCTCTTATTTTCTCGGCATCCTTCATTGCATCATTAAGATGCTCATAAATTGAATTACATAGCCAGTGCTCTCTATCAAGTGTTCTGACCCAACCCGGCATCTTAACTCTGATTTCACAAATAGGAAATTCAAACAATATTGTTTCAATTATTTTGTTTATATCCTCTGCTCTAAGCTCCTCACAATTAACTAAAACAACAGGCACCATATGCTTTTGTTCAAGCTCTCTGGCAAGATTTTTTGCACTTTCTGACTTAGGATTTACGCTATTTAACAAAATAACAAAAGGCTTGTTTATTTCTTTTAATTCTTTTATAACCCTGTTCTCTGCCTCAACATAATCTTGTCTGTCTATACCACATATACTGCCATCAGTTGTTACAACAAGACCAATGGTTGAATGCTCACATATAACCTTTTTTGTTCCTATTTCTGCAGCCTGTGAAAAAGGAATTGCATCCTCTGACCAAGGAGTATTAACCATTCTTGGTCCATCCTCTTCAATATGTCCAAGAGAACCATCAACTATGTATCCGACACAATCAATCATTCTTACCTTCATATTTGCGTTATCACCCAAATTAATGCTTATAGCTTCATTTGGTATAAACTTTGGTTCAGTTGTCATAATTGTTCTGCCTGCTGAAGATTGCGGGAGCTCATCTATAGTCCTCTCTGCCTGATATTGATTAGTAATATTAGGTATAACCAGATTGTTCATAAACTTTTTAATGAAAGTAGATTTACCTGTTCTCACAGGTCCAACCACTCCAATATAAATATCTCCTCCACTACGCTCTGCTATGTCCTGATAAATATTATATTCAGCCACCTTATTTGTCCTCCTTATTTTTTCTATAACGCGTTTGCTATATTTATATTCACTAAAATTTATTTTATAACGCTTTTTGAAAATTTAAGAAGAAAAAAAGTACGCTTAAAAATTTAAGCGTACTTTTTAATAACTAATTATTTAGCTAATTCAACTAAATGTTCATACTTAGCCTTTGCATCAGCAGCAGCCTTTTCAAACAATTCAAGTCGGATCG
>JAZNOH010000180.1:0-3280 GCA_045580715.1 Clostridia bacterium | reverse complement strand
GGACGAAGATGATTATGAAGAACCTGCTTCTGAATATGATTTTTCTGGTGCTAAATCTGCGTCTGAAGTCTATGGTAATGTAGAATTTGAGGGTGATGAACCTTTGGTTTCTGATGATACTTCTAATGAAGAAGATGGTTTTGAAGATATGGAAACTGATTTTGATTTGGAAGATGAACTTGGCGATGATGTTGGTGATGAGTCTTTTGAAGATGTAGTTCCTCGTACTGTTGTTTCTGAAACTCCTGAGGATGAGATGGATGTTGAAGTTTCTCATTCTGTTAAGTCAAAACCTATTCCTGTGTATAAGTCTTTTGATGATGACGATGATGATGAGTTTACTCGTCGTGCTTTGGAGCGTGCAATGGGTAGTCGTGTTCAGGCAAAAATAAATGTGGATGAGTCTAAAAAAGAAGATGTAGTAATATCTGATAGTTTTGAGGAGGTTGTATCTGATGAAACTGCTGATAGCGTGGTATCTGTGGCAGAGGAACAAGTAGAGCAATCTGTAAAAGAGAAACCTTCGGTTTCTCCTAAGCTTGATTCTCCTGTGGACTCTGCTGTGGAGTCTCCTTCAAAAAGTCTGGGTATTCGTGATGTATCTGAGCCTGAAAAAGAAGAACCTGCAGTAAAATTTGTAAAAGGTATGTCTTTAAAAGATTTCTTGAGAGAAAATCCTAAAATAAGAGATGAACAAGAAGTTTTGAAGTTCTTTTCTAAAGCGGATATTGTTCAGGCGGAGCGTAGGAGTCAGATAATGATTCGTAGGGGTAAAATAATTCTTTAATTGTGTAAGAAATTCACTTCGTGAATTTCTCTAAGCTTTTCAATAAGGGTATTTCTCTAAGCTTTGTATTTTATTTAAGTTATTAAGCAGTAATTCTGCTTAATATAAATAAGTGGGGTATGCCGAACCCCCTTAACAATGCTTCTCTATGAATGTGCGGCATAGAGGGTATCTGACAAGGGTAGGGGACGCTTCGCGTCCCCTACATATTTATTTTAAGAGATAGTTTACTGTGGTTTACATTGGTTTACATTGGTTTATATTGGTTTGTTTATGTACTTTGGTTGTATAAATGGTAGTAGGTGGTACAAATGTTTAAAAAGCCTTGTATGGACAAATTTAGTAGTCGCAGACCTATTGTGTCTGTGCCTTGTAGTCGTGTTAATTTAAAATACAGTCCTTTGTATAAAGCTTCTGTAAGTGAGCGTGGCGTTCCTGCAAGGGATATAATGCAAGTATTTGAGTCTGTATGGTGTAATGATACTTTGGATAAGTATGATGATGATGAAGATTGATGATATATTTTATACTGTTTTATGTTTAAAATTTCGTATATATTATATCTTTTGGTTATTTGTGTATGGGTATTATAATGAACAAAAAGTAATCAAATAGGGGTGATTTGATAGTGCGTAAGTTAATATCTTTGTTAAGCATAGTGTTGTGTTTAAGTATGTTTTTAACTGGTTGTGCGAATGATAGTTTTGCAACAAAATCGAAGGCTTTATCAATGGATGAGGTTCAGAGTAAGCGTGCTGCTCAAAGTATAGATGAGCAGGAGGGTATGATATATCAGTATGTAACTGATAGGTTAACTGTAACTTCTGAGGATTTAATGAGTATAAGTGCTGATAATTTGACGAGTATCAATAATATCTTGAGTGAGATAGCTCAGGAGTTAGCTGGTACAAAGCCTTTATATTATTTGCCTGAATATTATGCGAACTATTTGTTGTTAGAATTTTGTCGTACTCCTTATGAGTGGCATCAGTTGAAGAGTGACCCTATTGGGTATGACCCTGCTTCAAAGTTATTCTTTGTTGATGTAACTTATACTACTTCTGGTGCTACTAAGCATGTTGTAGGTAATAGTTCATTGGCTCAAGGTGATATTTATTATGATTTGTATGCTGGTTCGAGGCGTGATGCTTGGACAGCTTATTTAGAATTGTGTGCAAGTAAAGGTCCTAATAGTGTTGAGGCTGGTAAGGCGTTTTCTGAATTTAATGAAATGTGGGGTGACCCTTACGCTATAATGAAAGAACAGCAGGGTACTCCTTTAACAACTCGTACTCGTGAGTTGGGTGTTTCTTTGTCTGATGATAGTGGTAGTGCTTCAAGTTATGGTATTGGTCGTTTAACTTATAGTGGTTTGATAAATAATACTTTCTTATCTAATCAGCCTGCAACAATGACTATTCGTTATATCTTTAAGCATCGTTATAATTTGGGTGAAGAGACTGATTTGGCAATTCATGCGTTGTATTTAAAGAATTATGAGATAGCTCCAGCAGAGGGTTATGATGCTTATATGTCGCAGTTTAAATTGGCTGATAAAATAGGTGTAGAAGTATTAAATCCTTTTATTGATAAGTTGTTATTGTCTTATAATAAGGCTGTGGAAGAGTGTAATCATATTGGTTTAAATAGTTTGTTTGTAAATTATGCTGCTTTTGATAAATATTATGATGATTTACAGGCTTATACTTATAGGAATTTTGATGGTTATTCTTATGAGGTAATAGAAAAGACTGGTACTTCTTTGTTGGTAAAGGTAAATCGTTCAAGGAAGCTTCGTGCTTATGGTGCGCAGATGTCTATGCCTACTTATGATGAAGTTGTAATTTATGATTTGGAGTTGACTAATGAGGATAAAATAAAAATCAAGGGTGTTTATCCTGTAAGGGTAAAATTGACTGGTGAGCCTTTGAGTATTATAAAGAATGTAAGTAGTGTATCTGACAGTATTCAGTATGATAGTGAAGCGTTTACTGAGGCGAATAAGGAGGCAGTAATTGAGACTTTGAAGAAGTTTAATCAGGTCGTAATAGATAGGAATACTCAGGGTAGTGAATTTATAGAATGTGTAGATTTGGGTGTATCTCAATCTATAATTCAGAAGATAATGGAGCGTATCAATGCAATCAATGCGGAAGAGATGGCTTGTTATATAGTAAGTTGGGATACTCAGACGAACAGTTATTGTTCTTTAACTATTCGTGAGGTGTTTAAGACAAAGGGTGGTATTTACGATACTGAGTCTGTAATAGATATAGCCAATGATGGTGAGGGCGTTTGGAAGGTTGTAAATTATAATCGTTTGTTGAATATTAAGGTTGATAAGGCTGCGACTACTGGTGAAGATGATGGTCGTATCAATACTGTAAAGCCTTCTGGTAATGCTTCTTCTGAAGAATAATATTTCCCAAAGTGTATTATATTTCATTCCAAATAAACTATAATGGCTTATAGCCCATCCCCTATAGTATATAA
>JAZNOH010000179.1:0-12941 GCA_045580715.1 Clostridia bacterium | reverse complement strand
GTTCCTCTGTTTTATAAAGAGGTAAAGAAAAATGGATTTTCAAAGAAATTTTATCCTGTGATTTTAATATCTGCATTGTTTGGATTTTTCTTGTTTTCCTTTAACAAAAACCTATTTCCGATTGTTGAAAATCCGAATTTAATTCAATCTGTTTTGTTAGGTGTGGCAGTTGCAGGCTCATCAATAATTCCAGGGGTAGATAGTGCTGTTATACTATCGGCTCTCGGTTTATATGAATTGTATGTAAGCTCATTGGCAGATTTTAATTTAAGTATATTAATTCCTGCAGCAGTTGGTCTTGGAGGGGGAGCGTTATTTATATCCTATGTTATGAATGGTCTTATTAAGAAATTCTATACTGTAACTTTTTCAGTTATTTTTGGTTTGTTCATATCTATCATACCAAAGGTATTAAATGAAAGTTGTGCATATAATTCTATTAAAGATGTAATTTTATCAGTAGTACTTGTTGTTGTAGGAGTTAGTATTTCTCTTTATTTTGGAGATATAAAGGGGAATAATGAAAGAATAAGAAAACTTATTAGAAAAGCTTAAAAATACGCCACTAAAGTGGCGTATTTTCATTTTATTCTTGTATCTAATAGAGGAGAATATTTTTCTCTGAATTTATCAAATGTATCATTTTCTATTGCTTCACGAATTTTTGCCATAAGTTCATTGTAGAAATATAAATTATGGATTACAGCAAGTCTTAAGCCAAGCATTTCTTTTGCTTTAAATAAGTGTCTTATATAAGCTCTTGAATAATTCTTACATGCTTCACATTGACAATTAGGGTCAATTGGAAGAGGATCTTTTTCGAATTTCTGATTTATAAGATTTATTGTACCATTCCATGTAAAGATAAATCCATGTCGTGCATTTCTTGAAGGCATAACACAATCAAAAAAGTCAATTCCCCTTGCAACACCCTCAATAATATTTGATGGTGTTCCTACACCCATTAAATATCGTGGCTTATTTTCAGGAGCGTGGGGAAGAACAATATCAAGAATATGATACATTTCCTCATGCGATTCTCCTACAGCAAGTCCACCAATGGCATAACCCGGTAAATCAAGTTTAGAAATTTCTTTCATATGCCAAATTCTTAAATCATCAACTATTCCACCTTGATTTATTCCAAAAAGAAGTTGTTTTTTGTTTATAGTATCATCAAGGCTATTTAGTCTTGCCATTTCGTCTTTGCATCGAACAAGCCAGCGGAGAGTTCTTTCACAAGAATTTTTAACATATTGATATGGGGCAGGATTTTCAACACATTCATCAAATGCCATTGCAATCGTTGAGGCAAGGTTTGATTGAATTTGCATACTTTCTTCAGGTCCCATAAATATTCTTCGACCATCTATGTGTGAATTGAAGCTTACGCCCTCTTCTGTTATTTTTCTAAGCTTTGCAAGAGAGAAGACTTGAAAACCACCGCTATCGGTTAAAATAGGTCTGTCCCAATTCATAAATTTATGAAGTCCGCCCATTTCTTTAACAACCTTGTCACCAGGGCGTAAATGTAAGTGATAGGTGTTTGACAGTTCAACCTGACACCCAAGCTCTTTTAAGTCCTGTGCAGATACTGCACCTTTAATTGCTGCAATTGTGCCTA
Organism: Clostridia bacterium; assembly: GCA_045580715.1. GTDB lineage: Bacteria > Bacillota > Clostridia > UBA1381 > UBA1381 > RGIG1988. The sequence continues at coordinate 11,317 of JAZNOH010000179.1, read as the reverse complement.
CATTTTGAAATACAGGTGTTTCAACAGTTCCATGAACTGTGTGAAAACGACCTCTTCTTGCTAAGCCATTTGTGTGTAAAATTTCAAACATAATAAATTCCTTTTCTAATTAATAAACATAGCATCTCCAAAACTAAAAAATCTATATTTTTCTCTGACTGCTTCATTATATGCATTCAAAACATTTTCTCTGCCTGCTAATGCGCTAACAAGCATAATGAGAGTAGATTCCGGAAGGTGAAAGTTTGTTATTAGTGAATCAATAACATTAAAGCTTTTTCCGGGGTATATAAATATATCTGTCCATCCTGTCTTTTCTTTTAGAGGAAATCCGTCAAGTCCGGCAGTTTCCAATGTTCTCGTTGCAGTTGTGCCTACTGAAATGACTTTATTTCCATTCTTTTTTGTTTCATTAACAAGGTCAGCAGTTTCCTGAGGTAGTATATAAAATTCGGAATGCATTTTATGTTCTAAAATATTATCAGCCTTAACAGGTCTGAATGTTCCTAATCCAACATGTAATGTTACATATCCGATTTTTATTCCTTTATCAGTAAGTTTTTTTAAAAGCTCACCTGTAAAATGAAGTCCTGCAGTTGGAGCAGCAGCTGAGCCTGAATTTTTTGCATATACAGTTTGATATCTGTCTTTATCCTCAAGTTTTTTTGTAATATAATGAGGAAGAGGCATTTCTCCAAGCTCGTCTAAAATGTTTTCAAATACGCCATCATATATAAATTTAACAAGTCTGTTTCCATCGTTTACAATATCAAGAATTTCAGCTTTGAGTCTGCCATCTCCAAATTCAAATATTGCCCCTGGTTTTGCTCGTCTGCCAGGTTTTAATATAACCTCCCAGATATCAAGTGAATGCTTGTGTAAAAGCAAAAATTCTATTGAGCCACCGGTTCCTTCCTTGTGTCCATATAATCTTGCGGGTATAACCTTTGTGTCGTTTAAAATAAGGCAATCTCCGGGATTTAGCATATCAACAATATCATAAAAATGCATGTGAGAAAAATTTCCTGTATTTTTATCAAGACACATAAGTCTTGATGAGCTTCGTTCTTTTAATGGCTCTTGTGCTATTAATTCTTGTGGTAAATCAAAATAGAAATCCTGTTTGTTCATTTTTTATCCTTCCAAAGTTGTTGTATCTACAATTTCTTCTTCATTTGTGTTATCTTCTTCCAAAGCTTTTTTTGCTTCTTCAAGTGCCTTCATTTCTTCATATACTATGCCGTAATCCGAAGGAATACCTGCTTTATCGATTACATTTAAAATACCATCAGAAACGCCATTAGCAAAATCATTCTGGAACTCGTCTGTAAACATCAGCTCCAATTCCTCAGTATTTGACATAAACCCGAGTTCAATTAATACTGCAGGCATATAGCATGTTTTTGTTACAACATGGTCAGCAGTTTTAGTGCCACGGTTTCTTGTTGAAATGTTTTTAGAAAGCTCTTCTTTTATTGAATCTGCCAATTCTTTACTTGAAAGTCCTGTTGTTGAGTTGTTATTCAAATTAGAATAGTAAATCTCATAGCCTGTTGCAGTATCGGAGGTTGCCCAGTTTGCGTGGATACTGACAAAAATCACAGCATCATTTATATTTGCAATATCAGAGCGTTCTCCCAAAGTCAGATATGTGTCTGAATCTCTTGTCATTATAACAGTTATACCTTGATTTTCCAAAATCTTTTTTACCTTTTGGGCAATTTCCAAATTAACTGTCTTTTCATATAATTCTTCATTATCAAGTATACCACTTGTTCCTGGGTCACGACCACCATGTCCCGCATCAATCACAACGATTTTTTCTGATGCCGATATATTATTGTCTTTGTCAGTATTATCTTCCTCATTTATTTGTGGGCGTGATGTTACTGTGACAGTAAATGTTTTTTTGTCATTGGATAGAGTCACCTTATACCCTGTGTACCCTTCAAGGTCAAAAGCAATTCTTGTTTTATTATCGTGTATACCAAATCTAAGTGCTTTTATAGCACCTTTGTTAATTTTATTTGTTTGAGGAAGGGAATAAGTGCAATCCTCAACATCAAAGTAAAGAACATCAGATGCAGTCAAAGAAGGGTTTGTGTGTTCTGAGACTGGTTTGTCAAGTGTTAACTTTATCGTGGTTTTTGAATCAGTATAAGATGTTTTAAAATTATTTATCACAGATTTTTCTTTTTCCTTTGGTTGATTAATTTTAATAATTCCATTTTCTCCATCAAAATCAACACTAAATCCAAGATTTTCTGCCATAAATCGAACAGGAACCATTGTTTTTGCACTTGAACCATTTATAGATATGAGCATTGGAGAAATACCCCCCGGAATTTTTACATCTACCTCATCAACAGATGCTATATTGTTTCCGATTTTTAATCTTAAATAGCTATTATCAAAATTAACAAATACTTGTTTTGATACAGTTATGTAATTCACAAAAGCACCCATAGGTTCACAAACTTCTCTTATCGGAACTAAAGCATAATCGTTAAAGATAATAGGAGGAACAGTAGTTTCAACAAATTCATCGTTAACCATAAGCTTATAAATGCTGCCTGTGTATTCTTCGGTTTTACCATCATATTCAAGGATATAGTCGCTTGCATAGACAGTAGTAAAAACAAATAAAGATGAAATAACAGTCAGTAATAGTAAAATTATTTTTTTCATTTACACCGTTCCTTTCTTTGTATTTTAGTTTTCTTCAGGTTTTGCTAAGTTGAAATGCTCATATGCAGGTGGCATAACAATTCTGCCTCTTGGAGTTCGAGATACAAAACCTAATTGCATCAGGTAAGGTTCATAAACATCTTCAATTGTGTTCGCATCCTCACCGATTGATGCTGCAATTGTATCAAGTCCGACAGGACCTCCTCCAAATGAATTTATCATAGTTAAAATCATCTTGCTGTCAATGTTGTCAAGTCCTATTTTGTCAACCTCCATTGATGACAGAGCAGCATCGGCAGTATTTTTTGTTATTTTACCATTAAATTTAACCTCTGCAAAATCACGGACTCTCTTTAAAAATCTGTTTGCAATTCGAGGTGTACCTCTTGAACGGGAAGCAATCTCTTTTGCACCCTCGTCATCTATTTCAACATTCAATAAGGATGCTGAACGCTTGATTATTTTAACTAATTCATCATTTGTATATAACTCGAGTCGGGAAATAACACCAAAACGGTCTCGCAAGGGAGCTGAGAGATTTCCTGCTCTTGTTGTCGCGCCTATTAGGGTGAATTTTGGCAAATCTAATCTGATTGATTTTGCAGATGGACCTTTTCCTATTATAATGTCTAATGCATAATCCTCCATTGCAGGATACAAAATTTCTTCAACCATTCTGCTCATGCGATGAATTTCGTCAATGAACAAAATGTCATGCTCGGAAAGATTGGTTAAAATAGCAGCCAAATCTCCTGCCTTTTCAATAGCAGGACCACTTGTTATTCTTAAATTCACACCCATCTCATTTGCAATAACACCTGCAAGGGTTGTTTTGCCAAGTCCGGGAGGGCCATAAAGAAGAACATGGTCAAGAGCTTCTTTTCTATCAAGGGCTGCCTTAATATAAATTTCAAGGTTTGTTTTAACCTTTTCCTGACCTATATAGTCGTTAAACTGACGGGGTCTTAGTCCTGACTCAATTTCAGTATCTTCTTCAATATAATCCCCTGTAACAATTCTTTCGTTATCATCAAAAATCAATTTTTACACCTGCTTCATTAAAATTTTCAATGCTTCCTTAATAATGTTTTCAACACCAATATCAGGATCAATTCCTGCAACTGCCTGTTTTGCATCGGTTGCTGAGTAACCTAAAACTGTCAGGGCAGTGACGGCTTCTGATTGAGAATTCTGTTGCTCAATGCTTACAGTTTTTATTTCCTCAGGCAATGCATCAACAGTTTTTAGTTTATCTTTTAATTCCAAGATAATTCTTTGTGCTGCTTTCGGACCAATACCTTGTGCTTTTGTCAAAGCTTTTGCATCATTTGTCATAACTGCCAAAGCAAGCTGTTCGTATGAAAGAGCCGACATAACTGCAAGTGCAGCCTTTGGTCCGACACCTGATATGGATAATAGCTGAAGAAATAATGCTATTTCGTCGTTGGAAATAAATCCATATAAATCCTGAATATCTTCACGAACATACAAATATGTATACATCATTAATGTTTCATTAGGTAAAGGCATTTTTTCAAGATTTATCGCAGAAGTATATATTTTGTATCCAATTCCGCCTGCTTCAATAACTGCGAAATTATCTCCTTTTGTAATATATTTTCCTTTAATATAATAATACATCTCAAAAATATCCTTTCTACAAGCACGAATTATGTATAAATATCTAATTATATGATACTATATAGCAGATACATAGTCAATTATTGCGCGTTTACGATTTTATTAAATGTTCGTGACATTATAATTTGTTAAGCCCAAGCTTATCGTTCATTGTGCCTGAATGTGCGTGGCAAATTGCGACTGCCAACGCATCTGCTGCGTCATCAGGTTTTGGAATTGCATTCAGATTTAAAAGCATTTTAACCATTTGCTGAACCTGATTTTTATCGGCTCTTCCATAACCTGTAACAGCTTGCTTTATTTGAAGGGGAGTGTATTCGTATATAGGAATACCCCTGTTTGTTGCACTTACAATTAAAACTCCTCTTGCTTGCGCAACTGCAATAGCTGTTTTTGCATTATTATTAAAAAACAATTCTTCAATTGCAATTGCATCAGGTTTATATTTTTCAAGATAATTATTAATCTCATCATATATAGTTTTGAGCCTTAATGATGTTGGGGTATGGGCATTTGTAGTTATTGCGTTATACTCAATAGGCCTGAATTTATTGCCAATATATTCAATAACTCCAATTCCTACAATAGCATATCCAGGGTCAATACCTAAAATTATCACAAAAAACGACCTCACTTTTCAATAATTTTTGTACATATTATTCTGTTGCATAATTATAAAATATAGTGTATAATATTCAATATAAGTTAAAAATAATTTGTTAAAGTATTATATTGTATATTTTACAACAAAAAAGGAGGAATTGCAACATGGCGAAAGAAAAAATTGTGTTAGCTTATTCAGGAGGTCTTGATACATCAATAATTATTTCATGGTTAAAGGAAAATTATGACTGTGAGGTAATAGCAGTTTGCGGAGATGTCGGACAAGGAAAAGAAACAGACGGACTTGAGGAAAGAGCTATTAAATCAGGCGCATCAAAGTGCTTTATAGAGGACTTAAGAGATGAATATGTAAAAGATTTTATATTCCCAACATTAAAAGCAGGTGCAGTTTATGAGGGAAAATATCTTTTGGGAACATCACACGCTCGTCCAATTATAGCAAGAAGACTTGTTGAGATTGCTTTGGCAGAGGGTGCAACTGCAATTTGTCATGGTGCAACAGGAAAGGGAAACGACCAGGTTCGTTTTGAATTAACAATCAAGGCATTGGCTCCTCATTTAAAAATTATAGCTCCATGGAGAATTTGGGATATCAAGTCAAGAGAAGATGCAGTTGATTATGCACAAGCTCACGGAATTGAAATTCCTGTAACAAAGAAGGACTTATATTCAAGAGATAGAAACATCTGGCATATCAGCCACGAGGGTATGGACTTGGAAGACCCTGCAAATGAACCACAATTGGATAACTTGTTGAAACTAACAGTTCCTCCATCAAAAGCACCTGATGAAGCAAAATATGTGACAATCGGTTTTGAAAAGGGTGTTCCAGTGTCTATTGACGGAGAAAAAATGGCTCCAAGACCATTAGTTGAGAAACTAAATGAAATCGGTGGAGCATATGGCATCGGTATTGCAGATATAGTTGAAGATAGATTGGTTGGAATGAAATCAAGAGGTGTTTACGAGACTCCAGGTGGAACAATTCTTTATAAGGCATTAGAAGAATTGGAATATCTATGTCTTGACAGAGACACACAAAGCTTCAAGCGTCAGGCAGCTATAAAGTTTTCCGAATTACTATATGACGGAAAATGGTATACTCCACTTCGTGAGGCATTATCTGCAATGGTTGACAAAATGGAAGAAACAGTTACAGGTGAAGTGAGATTAAAGCTTTATAAGGGAAGTGTTACACCTGCAGGTGCAAAGAGTGATTACTCACTTTATAACGAAAATATTGCAAGCTTTGGTGATAGCCACGAGTTGTATTCACATAAGGATTCTGAAGGCTTTATCAACTTGTTCGGCTTACCTTTAAAGGTCCGTGCAATGATGATGAAGAATAACGAAGATAAATAATAACGGGCTTTGGTAATTGCAGTTTTGCAATTACCAAAAGTTTTTTTAAGAAAGGATTATGTTATGGCAAAACTTTGGGGTGGTCGGTTTCAAAAAAGTACCGACAAAAAGGTAGATGACTTTAATTCGTCAATACGATTTGATAAAAGGATGTATAAGCAGGATATAGAGGGAAGTATTGCGCACGCAAAAATGCTTGGAAAACAAAATATAATTCCTAATAAAGATTCATTAAAAATTGTTAAAGGGTTAGAAGAGCTTTTGGTTGAAATTGAAGAAGAAAAAGTTGTTTTTGATATTGATGCTGAAGATATTCATATGAATGTCGAAAAGCTGTTAACTGAGAAAATCGGAGAAGCAGGAAAAAGACTTCACACAGGCAGAAGCCGAAATGACCAGGTTGCATTGGATTTAAGAATGTATCTTCTTGATGAAACGGTTGAAATTGCTGTAATGTTGAAGCATTTGATGGGTGTTCTGGTAGATATAGCAAAGGATAACACAAAAACAATTATGCCAGGGTATACACATCTTCAAAAGGCTCAGCCAATAACTTTTGCACATCATTTGATGGCATATTTTGAAATGTTTAAAAGAGATTTATCAAGACTTTCCGACTGCAGAAAGAGAATGAATGTTATGCCATTGGGCTCAGGTGCTCTTGCAGGAACAACATATCCGTTGGACAGAGAATTTGTTAAAAATGAGCTTGGATTTGATGAAATAACACAGAATTCTTTAGACGGAGTTTCTGACAGGGATTTTGCAATTGAGCTTGCAAATGTTTTGTCAATTATTATGATGCATATGTCAAGATTTTGTGAAGAATTGATTTTGTGGTCAAGCCACGAATTCTCTTTTGTAGAAATGGATGATGCATTCTCAACAGGTTCATCAATTATGCCACAGAAGAAAAATCCTGATGTTGCAGAATTAATTAGGGGAAAAACAGGAAGAGTTTATGGTCATTTGATGGGACTGTTAACAACTATGAAAGGAATTCCGCTTGCATATAACAAGGATATGCAGGAAGACAAGGAACCTATTTTTGATGCTGTTGACACTGTTAAATTGTGCTTGCCTGTTTTTTGCGATATGATTGCAACAATGAAGATTAATAAAGATGTGATGCTAAAGGGTGCTAAAGGTGGATTTACAAACGCAACTGATTTAGCAGATTATCTTGTTAAAAAGGGTATGCCATTTAGAGAGGCACACGGAGTTTCAGGAAGAATGGTGTATAGATGCATTGAAAAGGGAATAAGCCTTGATGAACTTTCTCTTGAAGAAATGAAGGAGTTTTCTGATATCATTGAGGAAGATATTTATGATGCAATAAGTATGAAGACTTGCGTTGACGGAAGAAATATTATTGGCGGACCTGCAGAAGAAATGGTTTTAAAAGCTATTTCTAATGCGGAAAAGTTTTTGAATAATTAACTGAAGGGAACGGATAAAAGTTTTTATCTGTTCCTTTTTTGTAACATCAAGGAAAAATATATGTAATGAAAAAAAGCTTGAAATGAATTTGCAACTATGTTATAATTAAAATGTAGATTTTTACATAAACATCATGCGAATTTGAAAGGACGGATAATATGATTTTTGGTGTGGCTTTGCTGGCCGGATGTATGCTTGTGGGCTCATTTGTAGGAAATATATTAGGACTTTTGACAGGTCTTAATTCCGACATTGGTGGTGTCGGTTTTGCAATGATTTTACTTCTTCTTGCAACCAACTCTAAAACAGTTAACAGAATTTTACCTAATAATTATACAAAGGGAATTAATTTCTGGAAGGAAATGTTTATTCCTGTTATAATAGCTATGTCAGCATCACAGAATGTTGTAAGCGCACTTAACGGAGGGGTTCTTGCGCTCGCTTTGGGTATTGGTGTTGTGGTAATAATGCTTCTGCTTATTCCTGTTTTTAATATGTTTTCAGTTAAGGAAAGAAAAGATGAAGCACACGAGGAGGTAGAAGTATGAAAGATTTAGTAGATATCTTTGTAAATCTTTTTGTGGATTATGCATTTGTTATGTCATTTTTGATTGTTGGTGTAATTGTGGCAGTTTCAACTGGTATTTCAAAGCTTACAGGTGGTAGAATTCATTCCTCCGCAATCGCAGTTTTTTTAGGTCTTATTCTTGCTTATGTGGGAGGTAGAGTCACAGGTGGCTCAAAGGGACTTGCAGATGTTTCTGTTTTTACGGGTCTCGGAGTTCTTGGTGCGTCTGCACTTCGTGATTTTACAATCATTTCAACTGCTTTCGGAGCAAAATTGTCTGAAATTAAAAAATGCGGTCTTGTTGGTATAGTTGCGTTGCTTACAGGAGTCGTGTTTACGTTCATTATAGGAGTACTGATTTCATTTGCATTTGGTTACCGTGATGCTGTCAGTGCTTCCACTATCGCAGCAGGGGCAGTTACCTTCGTGGTTGGTCCTATTACCGGAGCTGCATTAGGTGCAGATTCCGCGGTTATAGCAATCTCAATTGCAGTAGGGGTATTTAAGTCTATTGCAGTAATGGTCATAACTCCTATAGTAGCAAAGAAAGTTGGACTTAATTCTCCTCGTGCAGCAATGGTATTTGGTGGTCTGATGGGAACAACAAGCGGTACAAGTGCAGGTCTTGCTGCAACTGACCCTGAGTTAGTCCCTTATGGCGCTATGACAGCTACATTTTACACGGGACTTGGATGTTTGCTTTGTCCATCGGTATTATATTTTTTAGTGAAAATATTCTTGCCATAATATGAGTAAGGCGATTGTAATTCAATCGCCTTTTCGCTATACTAAAACCAATGTGATTTTATTTGATTTCACTAACTAAGAAAACGAGAATGAGGTTTTTATGAAAGAAGTATTTCCGAGTTATTATGGAAAATTCAAATGTATTGCCGATAATTGCAAACACAACTGTTGCATAGGCTGGGAAATTGACATTGATGAAGACACAATGTACTTATATAATTCCCTTGATGGTGAGTTTGCCGAGAGGATAAGAGGGAATATTGAAGGTGATATCCCGCACTTTATCTTAAAAGCGGGAGATCGTTGTCCTTTACTTAATGAAAGTGGACTATGTGATATCATATGTGAGCTTGGTGAGGATGCAATATGCGATATATGTTATATGCACCCACGGTTTTGTAATTTTTATGATAATTTTACCGAAGTGGGACTGGGACTTTGTTGTGAAGAAGCAGTACGAATTATACTTACACAAGAGGAAAAGTTTTTTATCCCTTTGCACAAATTAGAAGAAAATAACGAATTTTTTAAAGAAAGAAAAGAAGTTTTTGATATTTTGCAAAACAGAAATGTTACAGTTTATGAAAGACTAAAAACTCTTGCAAAAAAATATGGTTTTGAGTTTATTTTTTCAAATAAAGAACTTTATGATTTTTACCTATCTCTTGAAAGGCTTGATAAGAGTTGGGAAAATGAACTTAAAAAACTTAAGAATGCAGAGTGTGAAGATATATTTAAAAGAGAAGATTTGCAAGTTTTCTTTGAACAGCTTGCGTGTTACTTCGTGTTTCGTCACTTTAAAAGAGGCATAGAATTCACTCTTCTTAGTTGTTGGGTTATTGGTGCAATTTCTTTTTCTTGTGAGAATTTTGAACAAATGCTTGATGTTGTGAGAATGTATTCTGCCGAAATAGAATATTGCGAAGAAAATACCGAAAAAGTGGCTGATTTTTTGAAACTAAATTGATGTAAGTCTAGTATGATTTTCGAATGATGTTGAAAAACAGAAGTAAATAATTAAAAAACTATATAAAGGAGATTTTATTATGAAATTTATAGGTGACATTTGTTATGGTAAATCTAAACATCCTGAGCAGTATCTTGATATTTATCTTCCTGATACCGATTCTTTTAAAGTGTTTGGGTATATGCACGGAGGCGGAATAGAAGCAGGAGATAAGTCAATAGCCAAAGTTGTTGGCGAATATGTGGCTAGTCAAGGAATAGCTTTTGTTTCAATAAATTATAGAATGTATCCGCAGGCTATGTATCCTCAGTTTATTTGTGACTCAGCTGAAGCAGTGGCTTGGGTTTATAATCATATAGGTGAGTATGGAAAATGCGAAGGAATATATGTTGGAGGAAGTAGTGCCGGCGGGTATATTTCAATGATGCTTTGTTTTGATGATAAGTATTTATCACCATATAAACTACCTGCCGATATAATAAAAGGATATGTTCATGATGCCGGTCAGCCAACAACACATTTTAATGTGTTAAGAGAGCGTGGAATTGATTCCAGAAGAGTCATCATAGATGAGGCTGCACCAATGTATCATATAGGCAAAGCTGATAAATATCCACCTATGATATTTATAGTTTCTGATAATGATATGAAAAATCGATATGAACAAACACAACTTGTTCTTTCTACATTAAAGCATTTTGGATATGATGAGAGTAAAATACATTATCGACTGATGCATGGCACACATTGTCATTATTCATGTAAAGAAGAGTTTGGAAAAATTATATGTGAATTTATAAAAGAAACCGAGAAGTAAATTATTGTTTCTAATTTGACATGAGGTTTTATTAAAAACATCGGCATCTAGATTATACAGTCTTTATATAGTGAATTCTAAAGTCTTAAGAAAAGAGGATTATATATGATTTTAAGCACATGGTTAGCTGTTGCTGTTGCGATTATTGTTCCGATAGCAATTTATATGATTAGCAATAAAGAATAAATTTAATTGTTTTGTGTGGTGATTTTATGAAAAAAATACATATATTTTTACTTGCAGTTATCGTTATTTTATCAACTGTTTTATCTTCGGTTTCTGCGTACAACGGTTGGGCAGATACATATCTTTCTTTTTGTATTGGCAAGAGAATAATAAGCGGTGATGAAAATGGCGATTTATTGCCAGACAACAATCTGACAAGAGAACAGATGGTCAAAATGATTTTAAACACTGCAGGAGTTAAAATTCCTGAAGAGGGAAAGCCTGTATATGATGATGT
>JAZNOH010000178.1:0-20314 GCA_045580715.1 Clostridia bacterium | reverse complement strand
TGTCCATTTTTCAATGTACAATTGCTATCTCAGAGACAGCTTATTTATATTATCACATCCAATGGCTTTTGTCAATACCTTTTTTTAATTTTTTTTAAGTTTTTATCAAAGGGCCATCAAATTTGACAACTCGTTTATTCTAACATATCAATTTACCTTTGTCAACACATTTTTCTCTACTTTTATCTTTTTGTCTATAAAACCCAAAAAAACATTCATTTTTTATTTGTCTATATATATTTTTTACCAATACATCAAGCACACCTGCTTATAGGTGTGCTTATAATCAGTAATTTTCTGCCTTTATCTCAAAATATGATTGTTCATATTTGCAAATTGCACACACCTTAGGCGCTTCCTCGCCTATATGGATATGTCCGCAATTTTTACAAATCCAAATCACATTTTGTTCTTTAGTGAATACTTTTTCAGATTTTACATTATCTAACAGTTTTCTAAATCTTTCCTCATGTTCTTTTTCTACCTTTGCAACTAATTCAAATAATGCTGCTATTTCATTATAGCCTTCTTCTCTTGCAGTTTTAGCAAAACCTGCATACATATCTGTCCACTCATAATTTTCACCTTCAGCTGCTGCCAACAGATTGTAGTCGGTTGATGCAAGCCCTCCGTTTAGTATTTCAAACCAAAGTTGTGCATGAGCTCTTTCATTATTTGCAGTTTCTAAGAACAAATCTCCAATTTGTTCATACCCATCTTTTTTTGCTTTAGCTGCAAAGAAAGTGTACTTATTTCTTGCCTGCGACTCTCCTGCAAATGCAGCCAGCAAATTATCCCTGGTTTGCGAATCTTTTAAATCTTTCATTCGTATCAGCCTTTCTTTTATATGATAATTATATATTTTCCATTTTTTTACCTTTTATTCATATAAACTTTCATACTTTGAGATTTCTACCCCTGAATAGTATGTTTTTAAAATTTCTTCAAAACTTTTTCCTTCTTGTGCAAGATAATTCGCACCGTACTGGCTCATTCCAACTCCGTGTCCATATCCCTTAACATACATTTTTATGCTATCTTCCAAAATTTCAATTTCTATATTAGTTGAACGCAAGCCATACATAAACCTGAAATCACTGCCTTTTACACTAACTCCACCAACAGATAATGTTTTAATACCTCCTGCATCACTTCTTATTATATTGTCTATCAATCCGTTTTCCCAATTTACTCCCTCAATTTTCTCCAGCGCAATTTTTTTAAATTCCTCAATTGAAAATTCTGCCTCAGAATTGAACTTTGGTGACTTTAAATCTCCTTCACTTTTAACACTCACCAGATATCCAACATCTCCTCCCCAAACATCTTTTGCGTTTTCAGTTTTTCCTGATGAGGTTGAGTGAAAAACTGCGCTAATTGGCTCGGAATTATATGTAATTATTAAATTTTTTGTTGATTCTACTGCGTTTGATATCTTATCCCAATTCTTTTTAAAGTCGTCTCCCCACTGTTCCTTTTTCTTTTCTTCACTAATCCACGCCTTACAGTGAGTTGAGTCAGTGCAAATCATTGCACCTTTATGCTCTTCGGGTGATTGTGTTTTTTCATATACTCTAACTCTGTTAGTCAGATATGTTCTTGCAGCAACTGCTTGTGCCTTTAATGCTTCCAGTTCAAATTCAGCAGGCATTTCTGCCGCTGTCACCTCTTTTATATATTGTTCAACATCCATATCACAAACCTTGTCCTCTGATTTTATATAAACAGAGATGGTTTCTGTCTCTTCCACTCTTTTATAATCAGACAAGCTTTTTACAATCAAAAAAGGTATGCCTGCTGTTATAATTATTATCATACACACGAATAACAAAAATCTTTTCATACTTATCCCCCTTAGTATAATATCCCAATTCGAGTGTATGAAAATAGCTTTTATTCTATTCCATAATTAGTTATTTTTCATATTATATAAGTAGGTGGTGATAAGATGTTGAAATCTTTTATACTGTGTTTATTTTGTATTTTTTTTGTTTATGGTGTTATTTGTTTTTTACTTGGGCTTAGAAAACAAAAAGGAATTCATATTATAAAGACACTAAATGATGAGAATAGTATTGAGGCAAAGTTGAGGCTGGCAATGCTACGATATGATGAAATTTGGGTTTTTGATTTGGAAAGCAGTGATGATACTTTGGAAATTGTCAAAAAAATGATGTCGGATTACAAGACAATAAAATTGTTGAAATAAAAAAAGCCACTCTCATGGCTTTTTTTAAGATAATTCTTATTTATTATAATTTCTCTTAATCTTCTTTGTTGTTGTCTTTTCAAATTCAACTGAACGGAATTTGATTTTTCTGATTTGTTTATATGAGGCAAGAGTGTTATTGAGTTCCTGAATTCCCTTTTTAATATTTTCTTTGACCTGTTCCCTATTTTCTTCATCAACATATATCTCAGTGGCAATCATATCGTCTTCTTCATAAACAAGACACTCTGTCACACCTTCAATATGAGATACTAAAAATTCCAATTCTTCAGGGTAAACATTCTTACCATTTGAAAGGATAATCAAATTCTTCTTTCTGCCTGTGATACCCAAAAATTCACCGTCAACCATTTTGCCTATATCACCCGTGTTAAACCAACCATCCTTTAAAACCTTATTGGTTTCTTCCTCCATATTATAATATCCCATCATAACGATGTCACCCTTAACCCAGATTTCACCTTCTCCATCCTCGTTAGGATTTTCAATCTTAACCTCAACAGTTGGAATTGGTTTTCCAACGGTTCCTGTCTTTATGCATTCAACTCTGTTTAGGGCAACGATAGGTGAACATTCTGTTATTCCGTAACCATTTACTACAGTAATACCAAAATCTTCAAGTCCCTTTAAGTATATATCATCGATAGGAGCACCACCTGAAATAATCATTTCCAGATTTCCACCAAATGCATCAAGAACAGATTTGAAAAGAGTTCTTCTTGCATCAATTCCAACCTTACGCATACCGTTGCTTACTTTGATGAGTTTTTTCAAAAGCCCTGCCTTACCCTGCTTTTCAGCGTTCTTCCATATGTTTTTATACATACTTTCAACAAATAAAGGTACAACTGAAATGTGTGCAGGCTTATGTTCTTTGACATCACGCATAAAGGTTTTTAAGCTACTTGTGATAAAGGTGCAATAACCCATCCAAATCTGACACAAAATACAAGCCATAAATCCAAAGGTATGATTTAGTGGCAATACTGCAACTGTATCTCTTGGAATTGTGCTGCAGCTTATACTTAAATATGCGTCCCTTGTTAAATTCTTATGATTTAGCATAACGCCTTTAGGTGTTCCAGTTGTTCCTGATGTATAAATAATTGCACACATCTTTTCAACATCTATATTGACATCAAGATATTCTGTATTTCCGCCGGCAATAATTTCCTGTCCCTCTTGACAAAGCTGTTCCATTTCTGTCATACAAATCAAATTAGGAACATTTAATCCTTCGGCAATCATCTCATCAACTGCCTTTTGTTTTTGCTTTGAATAAACCAAAACATCAGTTTCACTTGAATTCAGTAACACTAATAACTCGTTAGGCTTTAATTCCTTATCAAGTGGAATTATAATGTTTCCACCGTTAACAACACTAAAATATGTCACTATCCAATTATAGCTGTTTTCACCCAAAACTGCAATTTTTTTATCACCATTAAAGCCTTTGTTAAAAAGATATGCTCCAAAACCATTTATGTCATTTTTAAATCTTTCGTAGGTTATTTCTGTTTTTACTCCCTTGGTTTCATACTTAAACACAGGCTCTGTCCCAAAACGGATTGCAACCCCATTTATCATATCCTTTAAATCTGAATATTCAACATCTGATTTGTATATTCCCTTTGCCATAATTCATTCCTTCTTTCTATTATATATAATATATTTTATAAAGACTGTAAATTTTATTCCAGTCTTGTAGACCAAAAATATTATTTATAGTAAATTCTTGCATATGTTTTGCAAATCAACTGACACATCGCCATTAAATTCCGTACATTAACCAAATATAAATATAGGCAGGTACCACTGCAGCTACAGTAAATGGAATTCCGATTTTAAAGAAATCACCGTTCTTTACTGCATACCCTGCTTTTTTAAGAATACCAATTCCGGTAATGTTTGCAGAGGCTCCTACAGGTGTACAGTTACCGCCTAAGGTTGCACCTGAAAGAAGTCCAAAATAGAGTGGTGTTGCATCAATGTTAAGGGCTGTTGCAATTCCTGCAATAACAGGAATCATAGTGGCAACATACGGTATATTATCAATAAAGGCAGAAATAATTACCGATGCAAGAACAATCACTGTATACAACACAAATATATTTCCGCCTCCTGCCTTTGCAAGTAGATTTGCCAGTGCATCAATAACTCCCATTGATGATATACCACCTATCATCAAGAATATTCCCACAAGGATTCCTATTGTCTGAAAATCGATTTCTTTCAAAGGAGTTACCACAGCAGAAAATGTTTTGTTTTTCACCACTGTATATAAGAGTCCGATTAAAAGCAAAGCACAGCATATTACACCATTTGTTACGTCAGGTTTAGATGGGATAAATGATGCTGCAATAAGGAGCACAAGCACCATTATTAGAAGTATTGTCGGAACAAAATCCGTTACCTTAGTACGCTCTTCCTTTTTTGATATTGGACTGCTTTCCTTTCTGAATATGAAAAGAAGTATCAGTGCTGAAAGCAATGCACCAAGTTCTACAGCAAAGAAAATACTTGGTCTGCCCTTATACCAGAAAAAATCAAGAAAGCTCATATCAAGTGCTGAACCAAGCATAATTGCCGTGGTGTCACCAACTAAAGTTGCTGCCCCTTGAAGATTAGAAGAAACAGCAATTGCGATTATAAATGGTACAGGGTTGGTATCAAGCTTTTTACATATAGCAAGAGCTATTGGTGCAACCATAAGTACCGTAGCAACATTGTCAACAAATGCAGATATTATACCGGCAAATAAAGCCAGGGAGACAGCCGCCCACTTAACATTCGGAACCTTTTCCATCACCATATCGGCAAGCATAGCCGGCATTTTACTCTCGGTAAATAGGGAAACAAGTCCCATAGTTCCAATAATCATAAGCAAAACATTAAAATCAATTGACGATGCCAACTTCGAAAACGGAAGCATACCGGATAAAACAAATATTGCGCCTGAAGCAAGTGCAATATAGGTTCTGTATTTGCCGAAAGCGAGTATAAGTATGTAGGTTACAACAAAAAGCACGATTGCTGGAATCATTGGTATTTCTCCTTTTTATGCTAATAATTAAAATTTATGCATTATTTTCTGCTTTTTTATCAAGTTTTCTGTTTCTGAAATAGAGAAGAAAATCTATAAATACCATAATAAAGTTTAGAAAATAGAAAAATAGCACATACCAGTTTGAATCTAAACTGCTCATATATTTTTTGTTCGCAAATTTACCTATTATTCCTACAATATAACCTATAAGAACCAAACATAGAAATCCAAGACTTTTTCCTTTGGCTGTTCTTCCCTTATATGACTTAATAACATTCAAAGGCCATGACGCTCCAAAACTAATCATCATCACCATCTCACAAATCTCATAAATTTCCATAACTCTTCTCCAACTTTTGAAACAATGTCTTTAAGTAAATCTTTTAATTCTTTTTTTGGTATATGGAGTCTCTATTTCAACCATAGAGGCTGAATTAAAGAATCTGTCAATATGGTCGTCAAGACAATATATTACTCTGTTTCTGGTTGCTGTTACATCATAAACACCATCACCAAAACAAGAATTAAACCACCAAATAATTATACCATATTCCAGAAAAAAAACAATACTTTTACAAAAAAATCTCTTGAATATAATCAAGAGATTTTAGCTATTAATTTTTAAGCGATTGAATTGGCGCAGGAATTCTGCCGCCTCTTGAAATAAATTCAACACTACTCTTAGAATTCACACTCATAACAGGGCCGCTTCCCAACAAACCACCGAATTCAACTATGTCTCCCACCTTTTTACCAGGTGCAGGAATTAGTCTTACTGCAGTTGTTTTTGTGTTCACCATTCCAATAGCAGCTTCGTCTGCAATGATTGCAGAAATTGTTTCAGCAGTTGTGTCACCTGGAACAACAATCATATCAAGGCCAACTGAACAAACACAGGTCATTGCTTCAAGCTTTTCCAGTGTCAATGTTCCATTTTGTGCTGCTGCAATCATACCTGCATCTTCGCTGACAGGAATAAATGCACCTGACAACCCTCCAACATATGAGCTTGCCATAACGCCACCCTTTTTAACTGCATCATTTAATAATGCCAGTGCGGCAGTAGTTCCATGTGTTCCGCATTGCTCCAGTCCCATTTCCTCCAGTATATATGCAACACTATCTCCAACTGCAGGCGTTGGGGCTAAGGATAAATCTACTATACCAAAAGGGACATTTAATCTTCTTGATGCTTCTTGTGCAACCAACTGTCCCATTCTTGTTATCTTGAAAGCAGTCTTCTTAATTGTTTCTGCAACAACACCAAATGGCTCACCTTTGACCTTTTCCAACGCACACTTAACGACCCCGGGTCCGCTGACTCCTACATTTATGACGCAATCTCCCTCACCATCGCCTAAGAAAGCACCTGCCATAAATGGATTATCTTCAACTGCATTACAAAATACAACAAGCTTTGCACAAGCAAATCCACCTGTTTCCTTAGTCAACTCTGCTGCCTCTTTTATAACCTTACCCATTTTAGCAACAGCATCCATATTAATTCCTGCTTTTGTTGTGCCAACATTTACACTCGAACATACAAGTTCAGTTTCTGCCAACGCTCTTGGAATTGAATCAATCAAAAGATTTTCTCCCTTTGTTGCAGCCTTATGCACCAACGCAGTATAACCACCTATAAAATTAACTCCGACATCATGTGCTGCCCTATCAAGTGCCTTTGCAAGCATAACACATTTGTCAATACTCGGCTCATCTAATGCTTCAACCAAATATGAAATTGGTGTTACCGAAATTCTTTTATTTATAATTGGAATACCAAACTGGTCCTCAATGTCATTTCCAACCTTGACCAAATCTTTAGCATATCTTGTTATTGTCTCATAAACCTTGTCACAAGCACGCTCTATATCAGGATCAACACAGCTTTTTAGGTTTATTCCCATTGTAATTGTTCTGATATCAAGGTTCTCCTTGTCTATCATATTTATTGTTTCGATAATTTCAAATGGATTAATCATAGCTATCCTCCATTAAATTCTGTGCATGGAATTAAATAATTTCTGATTTTGTAAATGTATAGATAATCCCATCTCATCTGCCAATGCCATAAGCTCTTCATTTATCTGTTTAACAGATTCCTTCTCCAACTCAACAAGCATAATCATTGTGAACATATCCTGCATAATTGTCTGAGAAATATCCAATATATTTATATTGTTTTGATAAAACAATGTGCTGACCCTTGCTATTATTCCTACCTTATCCTTACCAACTACCGTAACAACCGCTTTCATTTTAAACACCTCATTATTTTTCTTTAAAAATAATAGTGAAGCTTTTTAAAACCTCACTACCATTATTTTAAGTAAAGTCTAATTAACTGTTTCTCTGTCTTAGTGCCTCGTACATAAGAATTCCTGCAGCAACAGAAGCGTTCAGAGAATTAATTTCTCCCGACATAGGAATATTCACTATAAAATCACATTTTTCCTTTACCAATCGAGAAATTCCCTCTCCCTCACTGCCAATAACCAATCCCAGCGAGCCCTTTAAATCAGTTTTATACATTGACTCGCCACCCATATCAGCTCCTGCAATCCAGAAGCCCTCTTTTTTCAGCTCATCAATGGTATTTGCAATATTGGTTACCTTGGCAACAGGGGTATATTCAACTGCACCTGCCGAGGTTTTCGCAACTATGGCATTCAAACCGACACTATTCCTTTTTGGAATTATAATTCCATCAACTCCTGCACAATTTGCAGTTCTGATAATTGACCCAAGATTATGTGGATCAGTAATCTTATCACATATAATCACAAATGGAGAATGGTTTTTTGCCCTTGCCCCCTCAATAATTTCCTTAACTGTTGAATATTGATGAGTAGCCACAAATGCAACAACTCCCTGATGGTTTTCTCCATCACATATACCATCAAGCTTTTGCTTTTCCACCTCTGTGACAACAATTCCCTTTTCCTTTGCCTTTTTTATGATTACATTTAAGGAGCCTTCAACGCCACCCTTTTTAATCATAATTTTATCTATTTCACGCCCATTTTTGATAGCTTCTAAAACAGGGTTTCTTCCGAAAATTTTATCTTCCATAATTTTTACCTTATTAAAGCATAAATTTATCGTGAATAGCTTCAACTGCTCTTTCTGCATCCTTTTGTTCAACAAGAACAGAAATCTTGATTTCTGATGTCGCAATCATACTGATATTAATATTAGCATTGTAAAGTGCTTCAAACATTGTTGTTGCAACACCTGCATTATTAACCATACCTGCACCAACGATTGATACCTTTGAAACATCCTTTTTAACCTTGATGTCTTCAATGTTTAATTCGTCTTTGTTTTCCTCTATAACCTTAACTGCTTCATCAAGGTCACCCTCAGTAACAGTGAAGCTGATATCTTTCTTAACACCATTTCCAATTGATTGAATAATTAAATCAACAGAAATTCCGTGCTTCGACAATAGGGCAAATACCTGATATGCCTTTCCTGGAGTATCCTCCACACCACAAAGCGCTATTCTTGCGCAATCATTATCTCTTGTAACACCTCTAACGAGCATCTTTTCCACTTTGTCTACCTCCTTAACATAAGTCCCCTCATTTTTATTTAAACTTGATCTTACTGCCAATTTAACATGATACTTCTTTGCCAGCTCAACTGAACGATTATGCAATACATTTGCACCCAATGATGCAAGCTCAAGCATCTCATCATATGAAATATCTTCAAGCTTATATGCATTCTTACAAATTCTTGGGTCTGCAGTATAAACTCCGTCAACATCTGTATATATCTCACAAACATCAGCTTGAAGCGCTGCTGCCAAAGCAACTGCAGATGTATCTGAGCCACCTCTTCCCAAGGTTGTTATATCATCGTACTTGTTAATTCCTTGGAATCCTGCAACAATAATAATCTTCTTTTTGTCAAGTTCGTTTTGCAATCTTTCCTTATCTATCTTATGTATTCTTGCAAGAGAATACTTAGAATCTGTTTTAAATCCTGCCTGCCAGCCAGTCAATGAAACAACAGGCTTTCCCAACTTTTCAATTGCCATAGCAAGCAAAGAAATTGAAATCTGTTCACCTGATGACAACAACATATCCATCTCTCTTTTTGATGGATTTTGATTGATTTCCTTTGCTTTTGCAATCAAATCATCAGTTGTATCACCCTGTGCAGAAACAACCACAACAACATCATTTCCATTGTCATAGGTTTCAACTATTCGTCTTGCGACATTCATAACCCTTTCGGCATCTCTTACAGAAGAGCCACCATATTTTTGCACTACTAAACCCATAATATTAATTCCTCCTTATTTTATAGGCATTCGGTATTACCTTTCTCTGCTAATTGCTCCTGTGTTATCACAGCTTAGCAAAACACAATCTCTTTTGATGTCATGTTTTGAAAAATAGTCTGTGATTTTTCCTATAAAGTGATTATCATCACTCTTGATAATTGCAATGATTGTTGGGCCTGAACCACTTAAATAAGCAGCTAAAGCGCCAAATTCAATGCTTTTTTCTATTATATTCTCAAGGTCAACAACAATGTTCTTTCTATATTGTTGATGAATTTTATCCTTGCAATAAACTGATAAATTTTCATAATCCCCTGTAGCAAGACAAACTGCCATTGCCGCAGAATGAGATAAATTGTATGATGCATCCGATGTTGGTATTTCCAAAGGCACAAGACCTCTTGATTTTTTTGTCACAACGAAATACTTCGGAATCATCGCAACAAATTTTATATCATTTTTAATCCTTATAGTTTTTCTGTATAATTGATTATCATCAACACACGAAATACAAAATCCTCCAAAAAGTGCAGGTGCAACATTATCAGGATGTCCCTCAATTTCATTTGCCAATTCAAATATTCTCTGGGATGTAAGCTTTCGTCCACTCAATACATTTCCTGCAATCAAACCACCAATGATACAGGCACTGCTACTGCCAAGACCTCTTGTCATAGGAATATCGCTTTTCTGACTTATTTTAAGTCCTTTAGCACAATATCCCACCTCATCAAACGCACGCATAACTGCACGATAAACCAGATTGTTATCATTTGATGGAATAAACCTTGTTGGATTTATATTGTTTATGTATAAACCCTTATCTGTTTCGCTTACTCTTATGGAGTTATACATTGTCAACGCAATGCCAAAGCTGTCAAACCCCGGACCGATGTTTGCACTCGAAGCCGGTACTCTTACCTCAACCATTACGCCTCCAGAACCCTTATAAATGAAATGACACCAGAAAGTCTTGAAAGCTTTTGCTCTAATTCATTTTGAGAGATTGATTTTACTAAGAATGCATTTTCTCCATCTTTTAAATCAACATACTCTAATTCTTTGAATTGTTTATCAATGCTTTCCTTTGTATCGTTACACCTTACAAAGAATGACATCTTCTTCTCATCAGGATCTGACATAATATCTTCATTATCAATATCCCATAACATATTATGCTTTTTGGTATTAAAATGTCTAACACAATCAATCACATCGGCAACAACTGCACTTGCAGTAGGCAACTTTCCTGCACCTCTTCCATAGAACATTGCATCACCTAAACTGTCACCCTTTATCATAACTGCATTGAAGACATCATTAACTCCACTCAATATTATATCATCAGGCACAAGCATTGGTGATACTCTTGCATATATTTTGTCTCCGATTTTTTCGGAATATCCAATTAATTTTATCACACAATTTAACTTTTCCGCATATTTAACATCATCTAATGTAATTTTTGTTATTCCTTCTGTTGGAATTTCATTATAATCAACAAACTTTCCCCATGCCATTGATGAAAGAATTGCAAGCTTTCTGCAGGCATCGTGACCCTCAACATCGGCAGCAGGATTTCTTTCAGCATAACCCTTAGCTTGCGCGTCCTTTAGTGCTTCCTCAAAGTCTTTTCCTTTTTTAAACATTTCGTTTAGAATATAGTTTGTTGTTCCATTTAAAATCCCGGCAATTCTTAAAATATCGTTCGCCTTAGTGCAAATACCCATAGGTCTTATAACAGGTATTCCTCCGCCAACACTTGCTTCAAACATATATGAGGCATCGTTCTCCTTGGCAATTTCCAATAACTCTGCACCATATGTTGCAACAAGCTCTTTATTTGATGTGACTACACTCACACCATTTTCTAAAAGTCTCTTAGTGAATTCATAAGCCGGATGAAGTCCACCCATAACCTCAGCTGCAACCTTCACTTCTTTATCATTTGCAATAATTTCAAAATCATTGACAAGATATTTTTTAACCTCAGCATCATCAAAATCCCTGATGTCAAGAATATATTTTACCTCAATATCTTCCCCTGCAGAAAGTGTGAAATTTTTATCTCTTAAGATTTCATAAACACCACTGCCAACTGTTCCGAACCCCAAAATAGCCGCTTTTGCCATCATAATCCTCCATTCTATTATGACATTGCCAATAAATGAACCTTATTAACTCCGTCAATCTTCTTTAAATCTTCAATAATTTCGTCCAAATTTGCAGAAACATCATTAATCCTTAATGAAATTGTGAT
The DNA here is from genome assembly GCA_045580715.1 of Clostridia bacterium. Classification (GTDB taxonomy): domain Bacteria; phylum Bacillota; class Clostridia; order UBA1381; family UBA1381; genus RGIG1988. The sequence goes on along the minus strand of JAZNOH010000178.1, from coordinate 8,484 downwards.
ATTTGCCACACCATTAACAGGTATATTCTGGTTTATTGTTAAAACACTTATATTTCCTGATGCAAGTACACTAAGAATTTCCGACAAAATTCCTGTAACATCATCAAGTGTAAATGCAAGTGTTGCAATCGCACCACTTTGAACCTCATCACGAGCAAATATATGGTTCTTGTATTTGTAAAATGCAGTTCTGCTCAGATTTGTCTGCTCCAATGCATCATTGACCGATTTACATTTACCTGATGCAATTAATTTCTTTGCTGTAATCACTCTTTTGAAAACATCAGGAGCTATGTTGTAATCCATAATAATATGGGATATTTCCATAAAATAACCTCCAAAAATGTTTGTCACAGAAAAACATTTGTATCATATATTCAATATAATACCATATTCTAACATTATTGTCAATATATCAAATTAACAAACACAAACTCTTTTTTTTAAATATTTTATGCACTTTGTAAATATAGAAAAAAGAGCTTAAACCAACAAGCTGTTGAAGGCGTGGCTCTTTTAATTTTTCAGTAGTTTTAATGATAATTCTTCTATGTTTTTTTCTTTTGATGAACAAGTGATTTTAACTATTCCTTTTTCTTTAGATTTGTTTATGAGTCCCGAAGCTTCAAGTCTTCTTTTCGTCTCTTTTGCAGTCCCCTCTCCGCCATCAAAGACCATTATGTTATCCCCAAGTACTTTCTTAATAGTTTCCTTTATATGTGGATAGTGAGTACAACCAAGTACAACTGAATCAAATTTTATTCCCCTAACATCTGAAAACAAATTTTCTAAAAATTCCTCCAGTTCTTTTCCCTCTGTAATTCCATCCTCAATATATTCCATTAGTCCTGGGCAAGCCAAGGTCATAATATTTACATCATCTGAAAATCTTTCAAGTAATTCCTCAAATTTTTCCTGTTTTAAAGTGAGAGTCGTTGCCATAACCAGTACATTTGAGTGTTCTTTATACTTTGCAGAAGGCTTTATGGCAGGTTCAATACCTATAATTGGAATATCCGGATACTTTTCCCTCAACACCGCTGCTGATGCTGCAGTTGCAGTATTACACGCAATCACTATTGCCTTTGCACCATCTTCTAAAAGCCTACCTACATTTGAGAACATCAGGCTCCTGACCTCTTGTGTTGTCTTATTTCCATACGGAGCATTTTCATTATCGCCAAAATAGATGTAATTTTCGTTGGGCATAAGACGAAGTAGTTCTTTTAAAACACTTATCCCACCAACACCCGAATCTATCACTGCAATAGGCGCATCATTTCTGCTCATAGTGTATCCTTTCCTTATCATAATATTTTTTATATACTACCATAGTTTTTTCCTGTTGTCAATATTTATACACTTTTAGAAGAAAAATTCAATAAAACTATTGACAAAGTATATTTAATTTGCTATAATAAGTTCGTTGTCAAGATGTTGATATGCGCCTGTGGCGGAATTTAAGTGAGACTCCAAATCTTTGATTTGGTTTAGTCGAACTTATGCAGCGAACGAAGTGAGTCGCTGGCAGACTTGTCTGACATATTCCGCAATAAGCGTAAATTTCTAACTTAATATGCGCCTGTGGCGGAATTGGCAGACGCGCTAGACTTAGGATCTAGTGTCCCCGACGTGAAGGTTCAAGTCCTTTCAGGCGCACCACAAAAATAACTCTACCGAAGGTGGAGTTTTTTTGTTTGTAAGTCGAATTGGACGCAAAAGCGTTGGTTCAATTATAAAAATCCCTGCTATCTTACAGATTAGCAGGGATTTTTATTCTTAATCTCTTAATAAAACACTACCTGAAAGGAATGTGACAATTTCTTTTGAAACAGTTAAAATTCCACCATCGGTTTTTCCTTCCTTTATAGTATCATCATCAAGCTGAATTTTAAATTCACAAGGTTTTACTGTAGTCACAAAAGGAATATGGTCTGCCATTATAGCAAATTCTCCCTCTGTTCCTCGTAAAGATATTGATATTACTTCTTCACAAAACAAATCTCCGTCAGGCGAGGATATTTTCAACAAAAATGTATTCATCATTACACCCTCTTTGCTTTTTCAACTGCCTCATCAATGCTACCAACAAAAAGGAATGCAGATTCAGGCAAATCATCGTGCTTACCCTCAATAATTTCCTTAAATCCACGGATGGTTTCTGCAAGAGGTACATATTTACCCTTAAAACCTGTAAATTTTTCGGAAACATCAAATGGTTGTGAGAGAAAACGCTGAATTTTTCTTGCACGCTGAACAAGCAATTTGTCTTCATCGGAAAGTTCATCCATACCCATAATAGCAATTATGTCCATAAGCTCCTGATATCTTTGAAGAATTCGTTGTACTTCTTTTGCAACAAAATAATGTTCTTCTCCTAAAATCTCAGGAGATAGAATTCTACTTGTAGACTCTAACGGGTCTACTGCCGGATAGATACCCTGTGATGCTATGCTTCTTGAAAGAACTGTTGTTGCATCAAGATGGGCAAATGTTGTAGCAGGAGCAGGGTCAGTAAGGTCATCTGCAGGCACATAAACAGCCTGAATTGATGTTATAGAACCATTTTTTGTAGATGTAATTCTTTCCTGTAAAGTTCCCATTTCATTAGCAAGTGTTGGCTGATAACCAACTGCTGATGGCATACGGCCAAGAAGTGCTGAAACCTCACTTCCGGCTTGAGTGAAACGGAAGATATTATCTATAAACAAAAGCACATCCTGTTTTTCTTCGTCACGGAAATATTCAGCCATAGTTAGTCCTGAAAGAGCAACTCTCATTCTCGCTCCGGGTGGCTCATTCATTTGTCCATAAACAAGTGTTGTGTTTGAAAGAACTCCTGATTCCTTCATTTCGTTATATAAGTCATTACCCTCACGAGTACGCTCACCAACTCCGGAGAATACTGAAAGACCACCGTGTTGCTTTGCAATATTATTAATAAGCTCCATAATCAGTACAGTTTTTCCTACACCTGCACCACCAAACAAGCCTATCTTACCACCCTTTGCATAAGGGCATATTAAATCTATAACCTTGATACCTGTTTCTAAAATTTCTGTAGAGGTGGAAAGTTCTGCATAGCTTGGTGCACTACGATGGATATTCCATTTTTCCACATCTTTTTCGAAATCCTTATTATCAACAGCTTCTCCCAATACATTAAATATTCTGCCAAGTGTATCTCTTCCTACAGGCACACTGATAGGGCTGCCTGTATCAATTACAGGTGTTCCTCTTTTAAGTCCATCTGTTGATGACATTGCAATGCAACGCACAACATTATCTCCTATGTGTTGCGCTACCTCTACTGTAAGAGTTTTATCACCATTTTGCATAGTCAATGCATTATATATATCCGGCAAAAATCCTTCTTCAAAAGCAATGTCAACAACAGGTCCCATAACCTGACTGACACTACCTTTTGCCTCTTGTGTCATATTGTAGCCTCCTTTCGAATATTATTGCCCGCTACCTGCAACAATTTCTGTAATTTCCTGTGTTATAGCTCCCTGCCTTGCACGATTGTAAGCAAGACTTAAATCTGATAACATTTCCTGTGCATTTTTGTCTGCTGCATCCATTGCAACTCGTCTTGCCGAAACCTCAGATGCAACGCTTTCCTTTACACAAGCTATTAAACTACCTGCAATATATTCAGGTACTATCTCATTTAAAACCGTTAACTCATCAGGCTCAAAAATCGCACTTTGAGTACCTTTATCGGCTGTCTTTTCTAATGGAAAAACCCATTTCACCATTGCTTCCTGCGACATCATAGAAATGTACTTTGTATATACAATTCCAAGCTTGTCAAATTTATTATTAATAAATTCCTCACAAAGCAAAACTGACAATTTCTTAGCATCATCATAAGAGAAAAACTCTGCAAGGAGTGTTTTTCCTCCGAATTTATCACAAGCTCTTTTACCAATAGGAATAATATCGGCATCAGGCATTTCTGCTGCTTTTCGGAACACATTCACATTGTATCCTCCGGCAAGTCCCCTGTCACCTGCAATAACAATAAGCTTAATCCTATCAGCATCATTTCTTTTCATATATGGACTTTTCTCACATTCACGACAAGATGTAAGAGCTTCAATTGTTTCTGATACTGCATTTGAATACTCACGGCTTTTCATCATTGCGTTATTTGATTTTTTTATTTTTGAAGACGCAACAAGTCCCATAGCCTTTGTAAGATGTTGAGTGGATCTGACACTTTTTATTCTAACGCGCAGTTTCTTAATATCAGCACCCATAAACTCACCTCCGCATATCAGACAGAGCCTTTTTCAATGTATCGATATCTTCATCTTCCCAAGAGCCTGCTTCAACTCTTTTCAAAAAGTCAGCATACTTGTTTTCCAAAAGTTCATATAGATTAAATTCATATTCTTTAACCTTATTTACAGGTATATCATTTAGATATCCGTTAATAACTGCATAAACAATCGCAACCTGACAACCAACACGAACAGGAGCATTTCTTCCCTGTTTTAAAACCTCAACAATTCTCTCTCCGAGTGCGAGTCTTTGTTTTGTGTCATTGTCCAAATCACTTCCGAATTGTGCAAAGGCTTGCAATTCCCTGTATTGCGAATACAAAAGTTTCAACTCTCCAGATACTTTCTTCATAGCTTTAAGCTGTGCAGAACCACCTACACGGCTTACTGAAATACCAGGATTTATTGCCGGCATAACACCTGCATGGAATAATTCTGTTTCAAGGAATATCTGTCCATCTGTTATTGAGATAACATTTGTCGGAATATATGCAGAAACATCGCCTGCCTGTGTTTCAATCAATGGTAGTGCAGTGATTGAGCCTCCACCATACTCAGGTGCCACACAAGCTGCTCTCTCCAATAATCTTGAGTGCAGATAGAATACATCTCCGGGATATGCTTCTCTTCCCGGTGGTCTGCGGATTAAAAGAGATAAAGCACGATAAGCAACTGCATGCTTTGATAAATCGTCATAAACAATTAAAACATCCTTACCTTGCTCACGGAAATACTCAGCCATAGCACAACCTGCATATGGTGCAACATACTGCAAAGGTGCAGATTCAGAAGCTGAAGCTGAAACTATGATTGTATAATCCATTGCCCCTGCTCTTGATAACTCATTTGCAAGTTGAACAACTGAACTGTTTTTTTGTCCGATTGCAACATAAATACATATAACATCTGTATTTTTTTGGTTTATAATTGTATCTATAACAATCTCGGTTTTACCTGTTTGTCTGTCACCGATAATCAACTCTCTCTGACCTCTGCCGATAGGAATCATACTGTCAATCGCCTTAATGCCTGTCTGCAACGGAACCGAAACGCTTTGTCTTTCTATAATACCAGGTGCTTCCGATTCTATCGGTCTGGTTGCACTCGTTTCAATTGCGCCCTTTTCATCAATTGGTTCACCAAGGGCATTCACTATACGGCCTAAAAGAGCTTCACCAACAGGAACAGACAAAACTCGATTTGTTCTTTTTACTGTTGTTCCCTCTCGTATAGTGTTATTATTAGACAATAGTGCAACTGACACAGTTTCTGTTTCCAGGTTCTGAGCCATACCAAAACTTCCGTCCTCAAATTCCAACAGCTCATTTGCCATACAATCCCTAAGCCCATAAACACGGGCAATACCATCACCTACAAGGATAACTGTTCCTGTTTCCTTCATTTCAAGTCTGGATTTATAGTTCTTTATCTGTTCTTTTATAACACTGCTTATTTCTTCAGGTCTTGCACTCATCTTTTAATCACTTCCTTTACTTGTTGCAATCTGTTTCTTACACTTCCATCTATAATCTTATCTTCTGTTTCAATCACAACACCACCTATTAGTGATGCATCAATCACATAATCCATACGAAGACTGCACTTATAGACGCTTTCTAATTTACTTGTCAATCGTTCTTTTTCAGATTCTGTCAAAGGCACTGCACTTTTTACAGTAATATTCAAAATATTTTTCCAATCTTCATATAACTCTAAGAAAGTTACTTTTGCATCTTCAAAATACTCTATCCTGCCTTTTTCACATAAAAGCTGTAAAAATGAAACCATCTTCTGTGGTACTACATTTCCAAAAACAGCCTCTAATGACGACACACGCTGATTTAATGGTACATTAGGAGAGGACAAAAACAACATATATTCAGGCTCTTTTAAAAAAGATTCTGATATAATATTAAGTCCATCTATATATGCCTTAACATCGTCGTCCTCACAAGCCACCATATACAAAGCACTTCCATATTCCCTTGCAACATCATTCATAGCTTTCACCTATTTCCTCTATGAATTCATCAATTAATGTTCTATGGTCGTCCTTATTTATTTCTCTTTCAAGTATTTTTGAAGTTAACGCACTTGAAACCTCAACAATCTCTTTTTTAATTCCGTCAGTAGCTTTCTTTCTTTCTAAAATAGCTTCCTGTTCTGCCTGACGGACAATGCTTTCGGCACGCTCTTTCGCATCATTTACAATGGATTCACTACGATTTTTAGCAATATCAGTAGCATTTTTTATAATCTCATCAGATTTGGAATTTGCACCTGACAACATTTTTTCCCATTGTTCACGATTTTCGTTAGCCTTTTTCTCAGCATTTTCAGCATTATTGTATTGGCTCTCGATTTCGTTTTGTCGTGCTTTTAAAACATTCTTGACAGGCTTATACAAAAACTTTTTAACAATAAGATACAAGAGAATGAGGTTTGCAAGAGAAATCAAAGTATCCCAGATATTAATTGAAATAACATCCAAATTTTGCATATATTATCCCTCACTCTTATTTTCCTAATGCATTTAACAAAGTATTAACCAGCATATTTGGTGCAACAAATATCAATAAGATAGCAATAACAAGCGCATAAAGACCTGTTGTTTCAGCAATAGCACAACCCATAAGCATTGTACTTGTAACATCACCCTTGCTTTCAGGCTGACGGCCTATTGCTTCACAAGCTTTCGCAACAGCGTTACCTTCACCGATACCAGGACCGATACCTGCAATCATTGCACAACCGGCACCCAATGCACATCCACCCAAAATAATACCAATAGCTAATTCTAACATAATCTAAAACCTCCGTTTTTTAATTTTTTATTTTTTTATTTTTTCTTTTGAAATACAAATCTGATGGGAATCCTCCCGAAACATACATCATTGTAAGCATTGCAAAAATATATGCCTGTAATAAACCACTGAATACATCAAAGTATATGGATAAAACAGCCGGTATTCCTATTCTAAGGAATGGAATATCTCCTAAAACCCCTGGGAGAAATCCTAACAACAAGTTTGACAGATTCCCCAGTGCGTATGCTATCAGAACCGATATTACAGAACCTGACAACACATTTCCATAATGACGAAAAGCCATAGAGACAGGTGTTGCAATTTCACTTATTATATTCATAGGTGCCAAAAGAGCAACAGGCTCTGCAAAGCTTTTCATATATTGCAATGGGCCACACTTAAACTTATAATAAGTAATTAGTATGAAAACAAGTATCGCCCACCCTCCAACTATATTCAAATCTGATGTGGGAGCATAAAGCCCTAAAAGTGTCAATAAACTTGAAAATCCGGAGAGTGCAAGCATTGCAATAATAAACGGTGAGAAACTGATAAAAAATTCTCCCATATTTGATGAAACCATATTATCGGTTTTCTCAATAATCCATTCTGCCAGATGTTGCCTTTTGCTGATATTCCGTGTTTTAAGACCATGTGTAAGATACAAACACAAGCCAAAGACAGAAATCATTACAATTAATGAATTTATCTGTGATTCTGAGATAATTAAATCTTGTATCGGCATAGGAATTTTAAAATAAACCTGCGCACCTGTAATACTGACTCCATCACCAACCGGTCTTGTCATAGTTTTAATCACAATACCAATAATAACAGGAACAATCATCATTGCAATATATAATATATCCGTCAGAACAAAACGACGACTTTTATTCTTCAATAATATCACCTCTCTTTTGACCGTAAGCTAATTATTTATCTCCCTTGTCCACCAATGGCCGAAAGGCAATTGCAACACGAGGAAAAAACAATGGAATTATAACTGACCAAGTATTGAAATACGGCACTACAATCCCTGCAATTACAACAATAAGAATCATAAATTTTCTATATAAGTTTGATACCTTCATAGATGTCCTTGCATCAGCCTCAGATTTTTGAACTGCTGATTGTACTGTGAGTCCCATCAAAAAAAAGTTAAGAACTGCAATAGATGCTCCGAGTATATTCCCCAACAGGACACTTATATCCCAAAGACCTGTTACAAGAAATACTGATTGCATCAACAATGAAAGCAAACTAACCCATATAATAATATATTTTGTTTCTTTTTTTACAATATTATCAATTTTCATTCTATTATCCACCATAAAAGATATTAAAATTATTATATCCAACTTTTCCCTATTTTATATTATATCACAATA
>JAZNOH010000177.1:0-4320 GCA_045580715.1 Clostridia bacterium | reverse complement strand
CATTACATTCGCTGCATAAGTTCCACCAACAAAAACAAGTTTTTGGGTGGTCACATATCCGCCAAAAAAGGATAAGCGCATTAGTGCTTGTCCTTTTTTATTGTCAAAGTCGGATTTGAACCTCTCGCGCCGAGGCAAAAGGGGAACATACAACATTGTATGTTCCCCTTTACTATGTAATTATTCTTCGTCGTTTTCTTTTTGTTCAACCTCTTTTTCGGCAGATGTTTCTTGATCATTTGCATCCTTTTTCTCATCTATTGATTGAGTTGATGTTTTTGGCTCAGATTGAGTTTCGGTTGAGTTTGTCTGAGAAGTGCCGCCACAGGCACTGATTGAACAGGCAATAACTCCTGCTAAAATAAGTGTAAATATTTTTTTCATCAAAATTACCTCACTTTATTTTGGTTATAATATGCAATATTGCATATGTTAAATTATATACTTATTTCACAAGTAAAATGACAAAAAATCAAAAAAATATGATATTGTTAATTTTTCAATAATCATTGACAGGAACAGAGTGGAAATGGTATAATAAAGATAATTGGGGAATTGTTTTTTTATTTCCCGTCTGATACTTAAGAATAATACTTTTAAACATATACAATTTTGATGCGAGAGGGCGTGCGACGGATGAAAAGAGCCAGAAAATCAGGCTTTTATACTAAAAAGAAAAAAGACACTAAAAGTGTAGTTATAGATAGCCAGTCCGGTGAAGGACAGTCAAGACTTTTAAAGAAAAAAGAAGAGCTTGAGAAAAGAAGCAAAAGAATAAAACAAAGAAAAAAATATGCAGCAATATTTTCAGTTTCACTTATTGTGATTATTGTTGCATCATTGTTAGTGCTTAGCTTCGGGGGATTGTTTGATAAGGAGATATTAGAGGAAATAGAGCCTGTTGATGAGGTATCAGGAAAGGTTAATGCTTTAATTCTTGGAGTTGATAAAGAGGGCTTAAGAACTGATACTATCATAGTTGCCTCATATGATGCAACAAAGGGTGTTGTGAATATGCTTTCAGTTCCGAGAGATACAAGAATGTATATCGGTTCGAGATATCAGAAGATTAATTCTGCACACGCAATCACAGGTTCAAATGGTAAAATAAAAGGCCCGAATGGAACAATAGATGCAGTCACAAGATTAACAGGAATACCTATAAACTATTATGTGGAATTTTCCTTTGAAGCATTCAGAGACACAATTGATGCGCTGGGTGGTGTGTATTTTGATGTTCCGCAAACAATGAAATATAAAGACCCAACACAAGATCTTGTTATCAACCTATCGCCTGGATATCAACTGCTTGATGGAGATAAAGCAGAGCAGCTTGTGCGTTTTAGACAATATCCGCAAGGAGATATTAAGAGAGTTGAGGTTCAGCAACAGTTTATTAAAGCATTGGCAGAGCAAAAGCTGAATGCTCAGATTATAACAAAGCTTCCTGATATTTATAAAGCATTATCAAAGAATGTTAAAACAAATTTCAACCTTGGTGATGCAGTTAAATATGCAAATAGTCTTGTTAATATTGACCTAAATAACATAGTGATGCACGAGCTTCCGGGTGAATATAGCGGTAGTGAATATACTGCATCATATTGGTTGCCTGATATGAAGGAAATCAAGCTTTTGGTACAAAATACATTTGGTTATGAAACTAAGGATATTACAAGCGGAAAACCAATAACAGGCGCGGTTTATGGAAAAACAACAACCGAAATTCTCGCTCCTGAGGATGTAGTTGTGTTAGAAAGTGATAAGCATAAACCACCTGTTGTGAATGATGAAAAAACAACAGAAAAAGAGGATAAGGAAGGCAAAGAGGATAAGAATAAAGATGAAGAAGAGGGCGATGAGAAAAAGGAATCAGTTGATAAGCCTGTATCATCAAAGCCTTCTAAAAGACCAAACACAATAACTGAGGATAAAAAAGAGGAGGAGGAAATAGCTCCTCCGGTGGAAAATAAGGAACCTGATGAAGAACAGGAGCCTCCTCGAATAAAACCAATAGAGGATATAAATAAAACAGAGGATTTTGTAAGACCGGGAGCAAATTGATTGTCTTATAAATTCACAGGTTATGGTGGAAGGAAGGGAAGCTTGGTGAAAAGAGCAAGAGGAAAAAATTCCAAAAAAAGAGTTGAAGAATTAGAAGTACCTGAGGTATTGAGGAAAAATCAAGGACAGGCCGTCAGGAAAACAACAGCTAATAAAAGACCAACCAAAAAGAAAAAAAAGAAGAATAATCGTTTAAAATCTTTTTTGGTTATAGTTTTTGCATTAATTCTTACATTCCTGATTATAATGGGAATGGGATGGGGAACTGACTCGGATGATGCAGGTGCATTGATACCTGTTGACATGGAGAAAGGAAAACTCAATGTTTTAGTGTTGGGTGTTGATAAAGAGGGATTGAGAACAGACGCAATGATGCTCGTTTCTTACGATATGAAACAGACCATAGCCAACATAATGTCAATTCCAAGAGACACACAAATCAAGGTTAAAGACAGAGGCGTGACAAGAAAAATTAATGAAGTTCACGCAATGCACGATAAAAATAATAATATGCTTGGACCATTGGGAAGCGTTAAAGCAGTTACTGCATTAACTGGAATTCCAATCCACTATTATATAGAATTCAGCTTTGATGCCATTGATGAAATAACTGATGTTTTGGGACCTATTGAATTCGATGTTCCTGATGTTGAGGGTAATGGCAGAGGAATGAACTATGATGATCCTGCACAGGACTTACATATTCATTTAAAACCCGGTCTTCAAAAGCTTAAGGGAAATCAAGTTCAACAGTTCTTAAGATACAGAAAGAGTAACTCAGGAACAGGAGATGGCAGTGACACAAAGAGAGTTGAAAGACAGCAGGAATTTATCCGTGCGATAGTTGACCAGAAAGTAAATCTTTCACTCATCGCAAAAATGCCTTCAATCTATTCAAAAATGAAGAAGAACATAAAGACAAATTTCTCTGCAGGGGATATTATAAAATATTCAAAATATTTAAATGGCTTGACATCTGAAAATATTATAACTCACAACTTGCCGGGAGAATCAAAGAGAACAAGCAGTGGTTGGTATTATGTTTGTGATTTAGAAGGAACATCTGGGCTGATTGCTTCGTCATTTGGATATGATGGGGAAAATCTTTCAAATGTGATTTATGTAAATGATGTTGACGGGACAAAAAAGGTTTTGACCTCTGAAAGTAAAAAGACACAGCCAGAACTTGAGGAAGAAATAGAAGAGACAGAGCCTTTAAAAGAGGAAAAACCTGAGACAAAGCCTAAAGAAGAACAAAAAGAGAGTGCAGATGAAGAGATGGAAGAAAAGGAAGAGGAACCACCAAAACAGATAACACAGGTACCTCAGGAGGAAGAGGTTAAAACAACAGAGGAAATCGAAGATGATGTATATATAAATCTTGATTAAAATACATATGGAGAATAATTGGAGGTTATTATGGATTTTTTTTCAATTTTAACATTAATAGGTGGATTAGCACTATTCCTTTACGGAATGGATGTTATGGGAGATGGACTAAAGAAATTATCGGGAAGTAAGCTTGAATATTTTTTGGGTCAGCTTACATCAAACAAATTCAAAGGATTTTTGCTTGGATTTATAGTAACAGCTATAATTCAATCATCGTCTGCAACAACAGTTATGCTTGTTGGTTTTGTGAATTCAGGAATTATGCGTCTATCACAAACAATAAGCACAATTATGGGAGCTAATGTCGGAACAACTGTAACAGCATGGCTTTTGAGTACATCAGGGATTAACGGAGACAGCTTTTTCTTAAAGATTTTAAAGCCTGATGCATGGACTCCTATTTTGGCAGCTATTGGTGTGGGAATTTTGATGTTCTCAAAATCGGACAGAAAGAAGAACATTGCACTAATTCTTCTGGGCTTTGCAGTTTTGATGTTTGGTATGGATACAATGAGTGCTGCAGTTTCAGGGCTTAAGGATAATGAAAACTTTACAAAGATTTTAATAATGTTTGAAAACCCAATTATGGGTATTTTGGCAGGATTGATTTTAACAGCAATTATTCAATCCTCTTCTGCATCAGTCGGAATTTTGCAGGCCTTGTCAGTGACAGGAACAATATCTTATGCAGTGGCTATTCCAATTATATTAGGTCAGAATATCGGAACAACAATAACACCTATATTGTCAGCCATTAATGGAAACAAGGAAGCAAAACAGGTTGCAGCCACATGTTTATATATAAAGATCATAGGAGTTATCGCTGTTTGTTTGGTATTCTATATTTTGAATTCAGTAATTGTT
>JAZNOH010000176.1:0-1970 GCA_045580715.1 Clostridia bacterium | reverse complement strand
TGAGGGGTAATTTGTATGAAGGTAAAAGATATTCTTCCTTTAAAGCATGAAGTTGAATCTGAATTTAAAAATGTTCAGTTGCTTGAAAAGTTATTTAAAAATAATCCTGAATTAGCTGAAGAAATTGCTGATAAAGCTGATTGTAATTATCCTTTAGGTAAGTTAATGACTGAAGTTCGTATGCGTTTGTATGATGTCTTAAAGGATATTGAAACTAAAATTGAAAATGCAGAAATACAAAAAAATTAAAATTTTTTAATTTTGCTATTGACAATTTTAGAAATATATGGTATAATTACAGTGTTCATACGCAGTAGGTTTATTATAATCGATTAGTTCGCGATAATTGTGTTAATAAATATAGTTTATACTATCCTTACGAGGCACTGCGTTTTTATATTCTTCGTTAGCACAGTAGGTAGTGCATTCGGCTGTTAACCGAAGGGTCACTGGTTCGAGCCCAGTACGAAGAGCCAACCATTTGAGTATTATCATTTAAATCTTTGGGTAATACAAGGTAAACAAGATTGGCACTATGAGAGAATAGTGACTGCAGAATAGGTGCAACAGAAGTTATCATACACTCTTTTGAGTATGGTGCTATCTGGGGATTAAAGATAGCATAACAATTCCCCTTTTTAATTTACTTATGAGTTATTTGGAAATGTGGTGAGAAAATGCGTTATACTTTCGGTGGTAAGTTTATATCTAAACAGGGTGAATTCTCTGAGGGTATTTATACTTTTGGTAAGTAGGGTTTACCTGAATTATTAGATTTTAAGTATGTAGAACATGGTATTTCCCAGGAAAAATTCGAATGTGAAAATAGAATCTTGGTTGCAAATACTTTGGAAGAAGCGCAGGAATTTGTAAAGCATTTATCTCATGTATATAAACGAGAATTTGATAAGGATGCTCGTAGGTCAAGATGTAGTAGGGATAAGTTTGGTTTTTATTTGTTGAAGTTAGATTCTTTAAAGTTTAAGGGTTATGAACTTGTATCTTATCCTACAACTGCTAAAAAAGATGGTTTTCCAAATATTCGTTTGTATCAATTAAAATTGAAAAAGGCAAAAGAAAATTCTAAATAGGAATTTTTAAATATATGCGTGGCTGTGGGTAACAGCGGCTACCTTCGACAGGTGAGTATTACTGTTCTAGAATAGTAATAATGGGGGTAATGGGTACTATAGACTTTGCGCCTCTATAAGTCGAATTGGTGAAAGAACAAGAGTTGGGTGGTGTAGGGACTGCTGATGATTCTTGGTGAATAACCTTTTGATGTAGTAGATTCAGTTTATGAGTCTTATGTCTTTAATTTGGGAGCCCTAAATCCTGAAAGCATAAGATAGTTTAATGGGTAGATTACATAAAGCAGATGGGGTTCGATTCCCTGTCCACGTACCAAATGAAAAGGAGGCTTTGGCCTCTTTTTTGTTTTATGTAGATGTAAATATTTTGGTAATAGATGTAAATTTAATTTGGGGGACAAGAGATGTATTTTTGGATGTAATCTTCAGTTTAATGAGTAAATCTTGTGATTTAAGAGTTAATTGTTAGTTTTTAGTTACATAGGTCTTATGAAAATAAGTGGATATCATAGTGTTTTGAGTTTAGTCTTGGGAGTGATAGTTGTGTTTAAGAAATGTGGTATGTGTTTATTTTTAGTTCTATGTATTATACTGTGCAGTAATTGTCTGGTATATGGTCAAGGTGCAAAGTCTTATGGTTATGATGATTCTTCTGTGGAAATTGGTGCTATTGAGTTTTATACTTTGTTAGTAAATTTTTTAGCTCCAGAAAAAATTGAGGTACCTGAATATGTGGATTGGTGTAATCCACAAATGCGGGTATTAGTGAATATGGATTTGCTTGAGCCAATAAATATGGTAGAAATAGAGAATGGTTATTATTCTGCTGCTTCTTTCATAGATAGGGGACTAGGTTTAATAGGGTATATTCAAAGACCA
>JAZNOH010000175.1:0-5104 GCA_045580715.1 Clostridia bacterium | reverse complement strand
ATCATAAACTTGCTTAACAACGCCTTCATTTGTCATGAAGATTGCATCAGCACCCTTTTCTGAAAGAGCTTCTAATGCAGTCTTATATGCATTGTCAGCATCTCCAGGCTTAACTTCTTTTGCAATTGTGTACTTGCCTTTTGTTGCTTCATCTGCGTCAGCAAGTTCTGTAAACTTATCAACGAAACCTGCAGCTCTGTCAATACCTGTTTGAGTTTCGTCGTGTTGAATTACACCAACAAGATAGCCATCGCTTGCCGCGATATCTTCCTTAATTGCTGCAAAGAAGTTTTCTGCAACTATGTTAGAAGCCATATAGTTACTTGTTGCAACTGATGATTGGATTGGGTTTTTGCCTGCTGCATCAAGTGCTGCAATATCGTTTGCCCAAATACCACTGTCAAACTGAACTACAGGAATTTGTGTGTCATATGCTTGAGTTAACATATCCACAAAACCTTCACCGATTGTTCCCAATACGATAGCTGATGCATTGTTGGAAAGTGCAGTTTGAACCATTTCCTTTTGAGAAGGAAGGTCTTTTGCAGACTCACTTGCAGGGCCTCTGAAGGTTATATTATAACCATACTTTTCACCAGCTGCTTCTGCACCTGCCTTAACTGACTGCCAGAATGCGTGTGACTCACCTTTAGCAATAACTGCTACTGTTTTCTTGTCACCTGAGCCTCCGGCACAACCTGCCAACATTCCTGCTGCCATAACCACCGCGGTTACTAATGATAATACCTTTTTCATAATTTTCATCTCCTTATATTTTTAGGCTTTTCGCCTTATTTACATTATTTTACTTTATTCGCATTCTTGTTTTTGATAACATCCATTAAAACTGCCACAACAACTATTATACCTGTCAAAACATATGTAACATAGGTTGAGTTTAAGTTCAAATTAAATCTTGCAAGCACGAAGTTTAATCCGCTTCTTATTACAACCAGCATAATTGAACCGATAACAGAGCCTGCAACTGATGCAACACCACCTGCTGCACTCGTTCCGCCGATATAAACACCTGCAATCGCATCAAGCTCCATTCCGTTTCCTGTTGCAGCTGCAACTGTTGCAAATGATGATGCCCAGAAAATAGCCGCAATACCTGCACCAATTCCGCTGAACACATATGCTATAATCTTATACTTATCAGTGTTAATTCCTGAAAGTCTTGTTGCTTCTTCGTTACTTCCGATTGAAAGTATGTATCTTCCAATTTTGCACTTATACATCAGATATGCACAAACCAAGGCAAAGAATATAACCCATAGAAGACCTGTTGGAACGCCATTGGCATTTGAGAACCACATATTAAACCATGTTCCGTTTGGATAGAATATATTAGGAATTGATACAATTAATGCACTAAGACCTCTTGAGAACATCATTGTTCCAAGTGTTGCAATAAATGCTGGAATTTTTAATTTTGCAATTAACAATCCATTTACAAGTCCAAACATTGTTCCAATGCCTATCATAACCGGAATTGTTGCCCACAAAGGCATTCCACTCATATATAGCTTACCTGCAACAACTGCTGCAGCTATACAAACTGTACCTATTGAAAGGTCAATTCCGCCTGTTGCAATAACAAATGTAACACCAAGAGCCATAATTGCGTATGGAGCAAGAGACTGTGCCATACTTACTATGTTATATTTACTTAGGAAGTTTGGATTAAGAGACACAAATATAATAACCAACACTGCTAATGCAACAATTGTTATAAGATTTTGTCCCACACTTCCCTTTAAACCTTTTTTTAATTTCATCTTTATTCTCCTCTCATGGTTGCTAACGCCATAATTTTCTCCTGGGTCGCATCCTTAATATCAAGTTCACCTGTTATTCTTCCCTCGCACATCACAACGACTCTATCACTGAGTCTTTGTATTTCGGATAGTTCGGAAGATATCATTATTATTGACTTACCTTTTTTTGCAAGCTCTTCCATTAGTGAATACATCTCACTTTTTGCGCCAATGTCAATACCTCTTGTTGGCTCATCAAATATAAATATATCAGAGTCTCGCAATAACCAACGAGCAATAATAACCTTTTGCTGATTACCTCCTGAAAGATTTCTCAAAAGCTGCTTAATCGATGGAGTTTTAGTCTTTAATTTTGCATTTGCCTCAGT
The DNA here is from genome assembly GCA_045580715.1 of Clostridia bacterium. Lineage (GTDB taxonomy): Bacteria > Bacillota > Clostridia > UBA1381 > UBA1381 > RGIG1988. Next base: position 2,955 of record JAZNOH010000175.1, on the reverse strand, counting down.
TGCAGCTTCTTCAATTTTTGTATCATTTATCCAACCCATCTTTATGTAATCATCAAGTGAGCTTAAAACAGAGTTTTCGGCTATTGATTTATCAAGCATCAAACCATATCTCTTTCTGTCCTCGGACAGATAACAAATTCCATTTTCAACAGCCTCGTGAGGAGTCTTTATATTAACTTTTTTACCATTTACATAAACTTCTCCGCTCTCAATCATATCGGCACCATAAATTGCTCTTGCAACCTCTGTTCTGCCTGAGCCCATAAGACCTGAAAATCCAAGAATTTCTCCCTTTCTGAGTTTGAAGTTAACATTCTTAATTTCATTTCCACGATTTAGGTTTTTAACTTCAAGAACAACCGGTGCATCATCAGGAACTAAACTCTCTTCTTTTTTATCTCCATAAATAACTCTTCCAACCATCATTTTAACAATTTCGTCTTTTGTGGTTTCGCTTGTTATTAATGTTCCGACATATTCGCCATCTCTCATAACAGTAATTCTGTCTGAAATCCTGTTTATTTCATCCATTCTATGAGAAATATAAATCATTCCGATGCCCTTGCTCTTAAGGTCGTTCATAATTGCAAATAACTCTTCAACTTCTGTTTGAGTAAGTGCTGCAGTAGGTTCATCCAAAATTAAAATCTTAGAATCGTGTGAAACTGCCTTTGCAATTTCAACCATCTGCTGTTTTCCGACAGTTAACGAGCCAACAGGAACTGATGGGTCAATGTCTACACCAATCTTCTCAAAAAGCTTTTTTGCATCTTCTTCCATCTTTTTATCATCAATGTAAATCCCATTCTTCATTGGTTCTCTGCCAATATAAATATTCTGTGCTACTGTAAGATGGTTCATCATATTAAGCTCTTGGTGAATAATACTTATACCTGCATTTTGAGAATCCTTTATTCCCGCAAAATCGACAGGCTCTCCGAACAAAATAATTTCTCCCGCATTTCTTTTATGTATTCCACACAAAACCTTCATAAGCGTTGACTTGCCTGCACCGTTCTCTCCCATCAACGCATGAACCTCTCCCTCGCGCAGTTCAAGATTAACAGATTTCAACGCATGGACACCCGAAAATCTTTTGTCAATTTCTTTCATTTCGAGAATAACCTTATTCATACTTACCTCCTTATAAGTTTATTCTTAAAAAAACTCCGTTTGGGTTTCTTTCCCTAAGATAATAATACCTCAATAAACCCTTTAAAGTCAATACAATTTGAGCCAATTTATTGCATAAACTTTTTTCATGCATTTTGTGCACATTGCCGAATTTTTATATACTCTTTATGTATTTTTTGCACATAATATTTTAGAAAATGGCATAAAATAAGGCTTTTGTGAAAAAAATAACAAATATTTCCTTTTCTTTTCCCAGAAAATAATGCTTGACAAATCAGAATTTTGTAATTATAATATATTGACAAGTATTTCACAATTTTTTGTAAGAAAAAACCTCTGATATTTAGTATCAAAGGTTTTTTTCTTTATTGAATTTTAATTGTTTCTCCTGACTTTACACAATACAAAGTTGCATCTACATCAAACCACACATCATAAAGAGTTGGATTGTATACAATACTCGAATCAGCACTGTAAATTAATGAGTCATATGCCTTTGCATAATTATATATTTCTATATTGGTAGCATACCACACATCTTCTCTTCCTGAGAGCTTTTCGCAGATTTCTTCCATATGCTCCCAGTTATTGTTGTTATTAAATTCATAGCTATGTCCCCAGATATAAAATAACTTAGGCACTCTTCTTGAAGAATATTTACCTGTTGATAAATCCAGGGCATTAAATTCATCTATATACTCCATTATCTTTGGATTATCATGGTGTGCCGTAGGCATCCATCTATACCAATCCTCAGGCATATCAAAGGAATTGTTATCCCCTCCAAGTGTACGCGAATATACTATATCAAGTTCCTCAAGATATGATTTTATTTTTTCATATGTTGCAGAGTTTGATAAAACCCTTATTCCCGAATCGGGATAAGCCATACCTCTTATAATTATACCATATTTTTCTTCAAGCTCAAGTCTGCAATCAAGAACATCTCTGATTCCCTCAATAGGTCTCAAAATTCCTTCAGCCTTATGTAGATATCCATGAATTGCCACCTCGTGGCCCTTATCAAGAATTAATTCCTTTACCTGCTCTTGTGTTATACCCCACTCTTTTAAACCCCACAAGTCGAGCATAGCCTTGCTGTTAAGGTTAAATGTACCCTTTAGATTATATTTTGTCAACAACTCGGCAAGTCTTGGATCATAGTCACATCCATCATCATAGCTGAATGTAACTGCTTTTGCTTTTCCGCCAGGAAATCTCATAAATCGGTATCTCATAATTAACCTCCATAAGTAAACATTTCGGATATCTTATTCAAAAGCCATTCTCTTTTTGTCTTTGCAAACTTTTATTTACATCTTAGATAATTATATCACACATCATATTCTATTTCAAGCATTTTCTGTCCGATTTTAGAAATAAATTATCTATTATTTCATCCTTTGATAGTATCTTCCTTATATGGCTGTTTTCATCAGTTAAAAAAACAAAGCAGTTCTCATTCGGTCTGAATTTTTTTGCAATATCCATAGTGTTGGTTTTTTCATCTACACCAATGACTTTTGCATATTTTTTTTGCTTTTTAGTTTTATCTCTTGCATACAACAACTCTTTTAATAGATTTGTATCATACTTTTCTTTTGAGCAAAAAATATTTCCTATAATAAAAACGACAAAAATGCAGATTGAAGGATTGAATTTTTGATTATACAAAAGTACAGCAAAAAGTGTCAACAATACAACTAAAAATACTATTGAAATTACTTTTATTGCTTTGTTTCCACCATCATATCCCAAATGATAGTTTAAGATTTTCTTTATAATCATTCCTCCGTCAAGAGGGATTAAGGGTAATATATT